>PCAT01000023.1 GCA_002730655.1 Balneola sp. | reverse complement strand
TGATATCTATGGTAAAACGATTGGGTAGTCGCGCAGTGTTACGTAAATCTCTGGTTGATGCAACCTCACCCACCAACACGCCTGGGATGTTACGATCAGGGGTATAAGGTGTGCCTGAGGCAAAGCGGGTAAGCACATTGGTTCCCCACGTATTACCCGTAAAAAACATTGAACCATTGATTATATGAGTACGGTCCCAGTTTAAAGGTTGAACAATTTTTGTCAGCGTGTTGGATTGATTGGTCGAATCAATTTGACTACCCTGAGCAAGTATGGCAAAGTATTCAGAAGCTGGATCACTATTACTACCCTCCACTATACTAAAGGTATAATCAAGTCCAAAATTAAATCGTTGATTCACAAATTGATTAAAGGCAAAGGTAGTCCCCAATGACTTAGAGAAATCTCTGTTGTAATAAATTCCATATGTAATAGAGGGGGCGCCCGTAATTTGAGGCCTTGAAGATACATAATCACGCGTATCCTTGTAGTATCCAGTAAGCTCAATGGCCGTACCATCAAAAATTTCTTGCTTTAAACCTAATTCATACTGAATGGATTTTTCTGCTTCTAAGTTAGGATTTCCAAATAAGCCTTGGTCACCACCGGTTTGAGAAAGTAAAATTTGACTGTTGGTATACAACCGGTCATAAGAAGGCATCTGAAAGAAATAACCGTAAGAAAAGTAAATTACTCCACCATCATTAATAGGATAAGCCACTCCAATTCTAGGACTAATTTGATATTTTACAGATGCAGCTTTCCACCAATATGCTTGGCGATCTACCACTGTTAAACTCGGCTCTCCTTCGTCTTGTTGACCATTCCCATTCGAATCGGTATACAGATTTTCTGATTTTGTAGGAAGATAAATGTCTGGGTCTTCTGGATCAGTGGGTATGTCGGTATTAGGGTCAAAATAGTCAAATCGCAGCCCTACATTAATAATGAGATTATCATATTCGATTTTATCTTGTATATAAGCACTAAAATTGCGAGGTTTTTCTGTATAACGCTGAAAGCCAGGAGAATTTATTTCGGGATACCCTAATTCTATCAATCCTCTGTCAATTAACTCTTGCGGAGTTCCTTCTGGAATGGAAACTCCCTGCTGACTCAAAGGTGATAAACTTATACTCTCAAAGAAAATTTCATCAAACTGAGCGTTTATGCCTGCCTTTATAAAATGGTGTTGATTGATTTGTGAGGAAACTTCGCTTTTGATTATGTAAGAATCGGTAAATCGATTGAATCGAGAATTATTAGTTCCATAAGTATTAAACTGGCCTGCACTCGTAATCTGATTACCATACAAAACGTTTGAAGTGCCAAATAATGGATCCGATAAATTTTCGTAGTTAAAATATCGGGGATCCCAAGGATCTTCATATAAATAGCTATTATACTCATTATAACGGTTCGCTATATTCACAGTAATAAAAGTATTTGCGCTTGGACTAATAGTTGTTTTGAAATTCAGCGAATAATTATTTCGAAAGGTATTGTTCATGCCATTTGGTACAAATCGATTTCCAAAGTCAAAGCCTCCGCCTTCTTCTTGAGCATAAGTCCCAATAAGATTGAATTTTAACCAACTTAATGGTTTGAATTCCAAATTCCCCTGGAAACTTTGAGTCTCAAAGCGGTTCATATTCACCAAACTACTATCTCGAGTACCATTGTCCCGGATTTCTAAATACTCCTGCCCCTGTACAATCACTGTATCTGCTGTGTAATAGGGCAGAGATAAATCGATACGTTCCCCATAGAGTGTTTCATAAGTAGATAAATCAGTTCCAACAGGTATACGATCAACATATTTTCCATGTGGTGAGTAAAAGTTTCGTCCAGTTAGCCATCCTTCGTTTTGGAACTTTCGAGCAGTAGCAAAGAAGGTGAGTTTATCTCGGATTATGGGACCTGATACCGAAGCGGTGTAATTGTACATCCTAGTGGGATTAAAGCTCGATAGTCCTGTTCCTATTCCATCATAGAGTTGAGGCTCATTGGTGGCTAAATAGCCACCGCCCCACCCTCTAAAGGAGGCTTCAAAATTGTTACTTCCAGATTTAGTGACAACATTAACCACTCCAGATAATGCCTGCCCATGTTCAGCATTAAACGAACCAGAAATTACTTGTAGCTCTTGGATAGACTCATTTTCCAAGCGTAAGCCATTACTCCCGTCATAGTCGTCTGTCACGCGAATCCCATCCACTACATAAGAAACCTCTGTAGTACGTCCACCACGAATATGGATACCACCATCATTACCAACATTTACACCTGCTTGTAGTTGTATTACGTCTGTGATCTCTTGTACAGGTAATTTGGCGATTTCATCGCTGCTAACTCTAGCTTCTGAACTAGTTATATCTTTAATAACAGCCTGTCTTTCGGCTACTACAACTACTTCTTCTCCTTCAAATGACTCTAAACTGAGCTTAAAATTTTGAGTCGTTGTTAAATCTGTACGAACTATCACATCTTGAACTACGACTTTGGCATAACCAATATATCTGGCTTCAAGTACATAAGTTCCTGGAGCCACATTTAGCATGAGATAGTTCCCATCTATATCGGTTATCGCACCTTTTGTGGTCCCTTGAATACCAACGGTAGCCCCTATAAGCGGTTCATTGGTTTCGGCATCTAATAACGTCCCTGTAATTTTACCAGATTGAGCTAAAGCGTTGCCTGTAAAAAATANNGNCANAAAAAGGATTAAGCACCCTAATTGTATATTCATATATCTAGCTNTGTTATTTGCTAAGNGTTGTCGCATACAATTAGATNTCAATGCTAATTTCTTCAAGACGTTCCAAATCTATAAACGCATGATGCTTTTTCTTTACTTGCGTAATCAACTCAGCCCTAGCTTCTCTAAATTTTTCTTGTAATAGAATTTTTTCAACCTCTTCTTTAGCTTCTTCGAATCGTAGTGAACGAGCTTCGACTAAATCTAAACACTTATATATATGGTACTCGTTAGCTTGATAGGCTATGGGGCGGGTTATGTAGTCCGGTTCCAGGCGTTGCAATTCCTTTCCTAAATGTCCTAGAGTAGCCCATTGCAGGTAATTCATGACCCCATCAACCATTAAATCCTCGTTAGATTCGGTATACTGCTGTACCATTTCGGTAAATCCTTTGCCTTGTTGGAGTGAAGTATATATTTGCTGAGCTTTTTCCAGCGAAGAAACTACAATACGTTGCAGAAGAACTTGTTTTGGCTGAATAAATCGGTCAGGATTCGCTTCAAATGCGGTATATAACTCAGCCGGACTGAACTCGATTGATTTTTCAATTTCACTTTCAACTTCACGAGCTAAGGCATTTAAATAGGTTTGTTGAATAGATGCCTGAACTTCAGGCTGGGATGGGATTCCCGCATCATGTGCTTTTTTATTCATATAAGACCGGTACGCTATGCCACTCAAAACAGCTTCCAAATGATCCTCTGAAGAAATACCTTCAAGATATTCCACAGGGGTTATTTGCCACTCAGCCGTCAAATCTTCTAAAGTCAAAAGACCATATTGATGTCTTAAAATAGGTTTGTCCCGATTCCAGTCTTGTGGCGTTATGTGCTCAATACCTTGCTCTTTACCCTGATGCCTTTTTATCTCTTTAAAAAGGTTAGCCATGAATTCATGATTTATCGAAACAGACTTCATAAAATCCTCTAAATGCTTTCGTTCATGCAATTCTTCCAATTTTTTACGTACATATTGTTTTAACTCTGGCAGTTGACGTTGGAAATTAGCCTCAGTTAGTATGGGATTTTGTACCCGGTCAGTCACTTTAATTATGCTAAAACCTTGGGCTGTTTGTATTGGTCCAACAATGCTACCTGGAGGGTTTGTAAATGCTGCTTCTTCAAAAGATATGTCCATTTCATCGGTGCTAAAATAACCAACATCTCCACCATTTTTCTGCATATAGGGAGTCTCAAACACCTCTTCAGCAAGTTCTTCAAAGGATTCCCCAGTCTCTAGTCGTGCTAATAGTAGTTCACTTTCTTCGCGGGTTTCTGCATAAAGATGTGACGCCCTTACTTTGGTGTTAAATCGCACAAAATACTCGCGCAGATCAGACTCATTTACCTCTAGCTCATTCAACAATAGCTGACGCTTAAATTCATCAGTCAAAACTCGTGCCTTAATTCTAGGCTTCAAAAATGCTAATTCTTCTTGTTTATCTAAACCTAGATCCATGGCGTGCACTGCCAAAACATAAGTACTGAATTCTGAATCTAATACCGCTTTTCTGGTTGATAGATTTGGTGTAATCGCTTGGCCAGTCCTATAATATAATTCCTTGAAACTAGTAAGAAAGTGGGTTTCGGACACCGCATAACCGCCAATTTCAGCCAAAACCGTTTCTGATTCTTCGTTTATCGATGAAGTACACTGGCTCAGTAAAAAACAACTAAAAACTCCCGAGAGTAAAAAACGACTAAACTTCACACTATAATATTATTTGGTTATCGTAATATAATACTGAAAGCGCTTACATCATTCAAGCTAAATATTAATTAAAAAAAAAATAAAACCGCTTTTTTCACTGCCAAAAAGGTAGGTAGATAAATTCTAATGAAAGAGCTTACATTTTCTATGACTCCCTTTGAGAAAATAGTCGGGCATAATGACTTCCTAAGTCAAGGCTAAGATTTCTACCCCTTGCTGTAGTTACGAATAATGTACTTGTTTAAAATTGCCCGAAACTCTTCTCCAATATGATCTCCCTTAAGAGTAGTATAATGTCCTCCATCTATATACACTGGAGCTTTGGGTTCCTCAAAAGTTCCGGGAAGCGATATCCCAATATTGGCCGCTTTTGACTCGCCAGGGCCGTTGACCACACAGCCCATCACAGCTACTTCCATCTCCTCCACACCAGGATAGACTTCCTTCCAAATAGGCATTGACTCTTTAATATATTCTTGAATTTCTTCGGCTAACTCTTGAAAGTATGTGCTTTTTGTTCTGCCGCAACCTGGACATGCCGTTACTTGTGGGGTAAAACTACGTATGTGAAGAGATTGTAGAATTTGTTGGGCAACATTAACCTCTAAACTTCGATTTGCTCCTGGAGCTGGTGTAAGTGATACCCGGATGGTGTCACCAATTCCTTGCTGTAAGATAACTGAAAGTGCTGCTGCACTAGCTACCATTCCTTTCATTCCCAACCCTGCCTCGGTTAATCCCACATGTAGTGGATATGCAATTTCTTTGGATAGTCTTGAATATACTTCAATAACATCTTGAACCCCTGACATTTTGCAAGAGATAATTATTTTATCAGAAGCTAGTCCTACATCTTCTGCGAGTTGGGATGATCGAACTGCACTTTCCACCATAGTCTGAAACATAACTTCTTTTGCCGTCTTTGGAACAGACAATTGATTATTTTGGTCCATTTTTTCAACAAGTAGTTGCTGATCTAGTGAACCCCAATTAACCCCAATACGAACTGGTTTATCATATTTGATCGCTTGTTTAACTATGGTAGCAAAATTTTTATCACGTGTTTTGGTACCCGTATTTCCAGGATTTATACGGTATTTTGATAAAGACTGAGCCATATCAGGATGTTTACTAAGTAAAACATGTCCATTGTAATGAAAATCTCCAATCAATGGAACCATCACCCCCCTGTTTATTAAACCCTCTTTTATATAGGGTACCGCTTTTGCAGCAGCATCATTGTTAACGGTAAGTCGAACTAGTTCAGAACCGGCTAAGTGTAGCTGATCTACTTGTTCAATGGTCGCTTCGATGTCAGCAGTATCGGTGTTGGTCATAGATTGCACTACAATGGGGGCTCCACCACCAACGGGAACATTACCGACCATTACTTGTATTGACTCTCTTCTTTTATTAGGCTGCATATTATGGTTCTTTTCGCTTACTCAATTCAAATAAGGTCTTTTTTTCNTGCTTNCTAAGTGCNTTATAGCCGCTTTTAGATATCTTATCCAAAATAGTATCTAATTCACTCTGTTCTACTTCTTCTAANATTTCTGCGTCACTAACACCANNTATNTTAGGNGCAGTACCTCGNCGCGTTGCTNTCNGNTTTCTGTTAGGTTGAGTTTGATTNGACCTCCANGAATACATAGAAGATTTGGNACNGCTTCTAGTTTTTTTTGTCTTCCCACTGCCATTGAATAATGCAAATATAGGTGAAAGTATCTTGGAAAGATAAGTGGTATATAGATAGTCGAAATATCTAGGAATAAAACTCAAGTCTCCCCCCTTTTGACGGAATTTCATTAACCCATAACCGCCTAAAGCACCACCTAAATGAACGAATCGCGCTACATTACCTCCCGAGTTTAATAATAAAACGTCAAGTGCTATAATACCGGTCACCACATATCTGGCCTCCAAGGGTGGTAGCAGTAACAACATTATTGGCGTTCGGGGATAGAGCATAGCAAAAGCCACCATTACTCCATATACTGCACCAGAGGCGCCGATTACTGGATTAGGCACTCCTAAAAGGCTTACAATCACGTCTAAAAGGGCGCCAATTAACCCGGCACCAAAATAAATACTTAAAAAGCTGTGAGCTCCAATAGTTTCTTCCACCTGTCGCCCCAACCACCACAGCCAGAGCATGTTAAAGATGAAATGAAATGGATTTAATAACGAGTGAGTAAACATGTAGGTAAAAAACCTCCATGGTTGAGTAAACGCCATAATTGGATCAGGAACAAAAGCTAACCACTGTATCAGTGAGATACCAAAAAAAGAGCTAATTACTTGGGAGCAAAATATAGCGGTATTAATCCCAATAATGGCTCTTATGGCTACAGGCATAGCCAAGAATCCTCTTTTTACTGATGAACCAAACGAATCGTATGCCATGGTTAGAAAGAAGTGTTTATAAGGAGCTAATTTTACAGTGCAGGTCGCTTAATTTTCCAATATCTTATAAGTATAAATCCAACGAATAAGCCACCTAAGTGAGCAAAATGAGCGACACCACTATCGGGTCTAGTTAAACCGGATAACAGTTCTATACCCCCATAAATTCCAACAAAATACTTCGCCTTTATAGGTATGGGAGGAAATAATAGGATGATATACTGATTGGGAAACATCATTCCGAAAGCTAATAAAATTCCGAAAACGGCGCCTGAAGCTCCGATAGTATAAGTGAAATATCCACTTACTATCATATGAATAATAGCAGCCCCCATTCCAGTAAGCATATAATAGGTAATAAATCGACGTGTACCCCATAGATGCTCTATCGATTGACCAAAAATCCACAAAGCTAACAGGTTAAAGAATAAATGCCCCATATCGGCATGTAAAAACATATAGCTGAATAACTGCCAAGGCATAAAACCATTTCCTATTGACCAAAGCGCGAAATTTTGAGCTAAGACGGCACCCAAGGGTGTCCAGGCACCCGTAAATATACTCTTGGTAACTAAAAATACGATTGCATTTGCAATAAGCAGATATTTAATTGCAGGTGGAAATATTGAAAAACGTGTATTGGGTTGAAATTGGTCCAAAATTAAATTCCTTTATTTGAAGTCATTTATTATACGATAATATACGTTAATACCACTTAAAGTTACCCCAGGAATTCCCTGTCCTGGATAGGTTGTGTCCCCAACCAAATACATCCCCTTGAAGGGAGTAACGGGCGGGGTCCAATCCCAAACAGCCCGCCTCATTGATTGAGGTATACCTCCCACTCGCCCTTTTTTTCGATTTACCCACTTTTCCCATGTTCTCGGGGTAGCAGCGTCTAAATGAAGATACTCAGCAATATTTGCACCAGGAAGGCGTTTTTGCAACTGCTCAACCAAATACTGCTGCACCTCAACCTTCTTTTTGTCGTGGGAATCTTGGTCTAATGCTAGCCACTTCTCCGGTAAACAATGCGTGCTAATATTGAGTACCCGATAACCTTTAGGCGCACGCTGGGTATCCCCGCGCATAGATATAGACACAAAAAAAGATTGAGCAATCCATTCAGAGTAAGGATGCCTTACAGGTAGATGAAACTGATGGTGTAAGGATAACTCATCGGCTAAGGTATCACTTAAAACAATACCAATGGTAAAAGCTCCCCATGCATCGGTATACTTGGCAGATTCTTTGTTAAAATAGTCCTGCATTGCACCACTGGTCACATCCGGCATATTCCAAAGTGGTATATTAGAGATTACAACAGGCGCCTGTACCTCCAATCCCTTGTCGGTGGCAATTCGATAACCCTCTATAACCTGGTCAACTTGTACAACCTTTTGTTTATTTAGCCACTGACCATGGCTAGACTCTAGATGATCTAGACATGTAAAAACCATCTCGATTAAACCACCCGGCACATAAAAATTACTAGAATTCGGATAACAAATAGCCGGTGCACCAAAGATAAATGGAGTTTGACTGGCTCCCGCTTGAGCTGTTATTATCAATTGTTCATCTAAAAAGCGGAAAAATTGATCATTGCTAATTCCACAAGATTCAGCCACTTGCGATACAGATCTATTCATATAAGGTAAAATAACAAGATCTTTTAAAGAATTACTGGTAACTAAACGTAGAAGGTCTAGGGGCTTACTAGGTGGGAAAAAGGTGTTTTTTAACGAAATATTCCAAACTCTATCGGCAACATACATTGCTTTATTCCAAAACCTTTGTTGCGCTTTGTCTTGACCAAAGTGACTCATACAATGATTCACCCAATCGCGCTTTTCTTTCATTCGTATGATAGGTTTTTGATTTTCTAACCAAACCGATATAGATGGGTTTAGTTCTATTCTTGGTATACACATACCTGTGTAATCTTCCAAAAATTTCATGGGTTGGCCGTCATCAAACCCGATTAGTGTGGTCGCACCAGATTCAAAAACATAGCCTTTTCTGGTATATGAGGAACTACAACCGCCAGGATGTAGTCCTGCTTCAAGGACTAGTACTTTTTTCCCATCTGTACTAAGCAGACTCGCTGCTGATAAACCACCCATACCCGAACCTATAACCACAACGTCCCATTGCTTAGAAAGGCCTTCACTACTACGGGTTCGAGTGATTCTCATGATGATTTTGAATGTGAGTGTGAATAGCCATTGCTAAGTACTTTACCATATTAGGTGCGGTACGAAACCAAAGTTCAGGTTCAATTAGTTCTACTTCAGAAACCATCCATTGATCGGTATCGTTTCGTAAAATGTCAACCCTGCCATACAATGGCTTAGGTTGGATAAGATTTATAACCATTTCGGCAAGTTCAACAAGATCTGCTGTGAGTGTAAAATGATGCACCGTACCACCAAAGTCATCCTGAACACGGAAATCACCTTCTTTTACCTTTTTTTGGACCGCATGAGTACACTTTCCATCCAAAACCATAAGTGATAATTCTCCAAAATTAGTCACACTCGGCACAAAAGGTTGAAGAATAAAATCTTCCTGGGCGTTCATTTTGGCAAACTCTGGATTAAATGCCTCTATTTGTCTTTCCTCCAACCGAAAGGTTAATCGAGCAGCGCCAGCAATGGTAGGTTTTACGACTATTTGTTCATGTTTTAATTCAATTGCCCATTGACTTAAGGGATAAGGATGCTGCTTTGGAATAATGGTAGAAGGGATAATCTGGACGCCTTTTTGGGCTAAATCCAACAAATAATGTTTATCAGTATTCCAGCTTATTAACTCCTTTGGATTCATACATGCATTTGACGGGAGCCGTTGCAACCACTGATTAAACTCATTTAAATAGTCAAAATAATCCCAAGTTGTCCGAATTAAAACATACTCTGCATTCTCCCAATCAATAGAACTGTCCCTCCAACTAGCTCGCTTATACTTGTAGCCTAAGTCGGCAAGAGCATCCCCCAAAAGCTTATCTTCCAAAAAAATATTTTCTATATAGCTATTACCAGGACTCGGCGTTATGTAACGATCCTCAGTAACAAAATAAATAAGCCTGCTCATTATTCAGTTACAACTACTCTTCATAAAAAAATTCAATCATATTACCATCCGGATCAGTGACAAACAAAAAGCGTCCCTTTTTACGATTAGCAGGACCACTGACAATAGCAACCTCATATTTCCTAAAGTACTCGGCTAATTCATCGACCTGTTTGGGGTCATCAACATAAAACCCAAAATGATCAACACGAAAATCACGAGAACTGGGATCGTAGCTAGTTTCAGCCTCAACGATGACTAGTGTATCCCCATTACCCACATCATAAACAACCATACTCTGTCCCATCGTTTTAACAAGTTCAAGACCAAGAACCTCTCCATAGAAATACTTGGAATCTTCTATTCTGTT
>PCAT01000022.1 GCA_002730655.1 Balneola sp. | reverse complement strand
TAAAGTTGGCGTCGATCATATACTGGTCTAAGATGGATGCTCCTACCAAATACATGGAAGTTAAGAAAGAGACAGTTAGCTTCTTCATGGAAGAAACATTAAATGGGGCTACAGAGTTCGATCTCGCTAACGTGCTGTATCATATGTTTAAAGATCGATTCGTATGTGCTTCTATCAAAAACAATATTTGGTATGAATGGAAAGGCATGAGATGGTATGAAATAGATAGCGGTAATACTTTGAGACTTCTAATTTCAAAGCAGGTGCATGACAAGTATACTGACCTGACTCGCCAGACCATCGATACGATGCATCAGCATAATAACGGTGATGATAAGTGGAATGCACTGATGAAGCGCTCCAACACGCTGTCAGATATATGTACCATGCTGAAAAGGACCAACTCGAAGAATAATATCATGAGAGAAGCTAGAGAGTTATTCTACGACCGAGACTTTATCGAAAAGCTAGATACAAATCCATATTTGCTATGCTTCACCAACTGTATTGTAGACTTCAAAGAAATGAAACACAGGCGAGGCAAGCCAGATGACTACATATCAAAGTGTACAAATGTAGAGTATATTTCGCCAGAGGATTTGCAAAGCAATTCACAGCACAAACAGACTATGAAAGAAATAGAGGAGTTCCAAAGACAATTGTATCCGGCAGAGGAGTTGAGAGAGTATATGTGGGATCATCAAGCTTCAGCTTGTATTGGTACAAACGAAAATCAAACTTTGAACATTTATCTCGGTTCAGGTGCCAATGGAAAGAGTATGCAGGTAGAACTGATGGGTAGAGGATTTGGTACATACAAAGGAACTGTGCCTATTACCCTACTCACTCAAAAGCGCAATAGCATCGGGAGTACTTCTTCAGAGATTGTTCAACTTATGGGAACCAGATATGCGGTTATGCAGGAACCTTCCAAAGGCGATAGAATTAATGAGGGTATCATGAAAGAAATCACGGGTGGCGATCCTATTCAGGGTAGAGCATTGTTCAAAGATACAGTTACATTTATTCCCCAGTTCAAACTGGTAGTATGTACGAATACATTATTCGATATTACTAGCAACGATGATGGTACATGGCGACGCATTCGTCTTTGTGACTTTCAGTCAAAGTTCGTAGAGAAGCCATTTGAGGACGAGCACAGGTTTCCCAAAGCAGACTATCCACATCAGTTCAAGATTGATAAAAAGCTGAATAGCAAGTTTGATCGATGGGCGCCTGTGTTTATGAGTATGCTTGTACAGCGAGCCTATATTACCAAAGGCGTAGTAAAAGATTGTCCAATGGTATTGGCAAGCAGTGATCAATACAGAGCGGGACAAGACTATCTAGCAGAGTTTGCAAAGGACAAGATCGAGAAGGCGGAAGGAAAGTGCATCAAGAAGACAGAGCTTATGGAAACGTTCAAACAATGGTATGTTAGTAATTATGGACGTAATCCGCCAAAAGGAAGAGAGATATGTGACTTTATGGACAAGAGATTTGGCGCATATAAAAAGGGATGGCACAATATTCGCGTTATCTATGAGGATGAAGATGACGAGGATGAAGGTGATGGTGTATAAAATGAAAATTGAACTTGTAATAAAAACATTTTTTCTCTTTACTAATAAGCAAAACCTTATGAGTGAAGAAGTAGACGATCATCATGCGTTTGTTCACCAGTCAATGTTGACGTGCCTAGGCAATAAAAGAAAGCTCGTTGATCATATCATGAACATTGTCTGGCAATTGAAAGGAAAGATAGGCGCCACATCTTTAAAGGTTGCTGATCCGTTTGCCGGCTCATCCGTCGTGGCTAGAGCTCTTACCTCAGTCTCTTCTCATCTATACGTCAATGATTACGAGTTGTATTCTTATTTGATGGCGAAGTGCTTTCTCAACACCCCTACTCCTGAAATGCAAGAAAAAATCAAAGTCCACATAGACAATATGAATCATATCGCCGAAAATGGTCCCTTTATACAAGGTATTATCTCAAAACTGTACGCTCCTAAGGACACTAATAACATAGAACGAGGAGAAAGATGCTTTTACACTAGGGAAAATGCGCTGATTATTGATACACTAAGAGAATATATTGATAAGAACATTACACCGGAACTACAGGTATACTGTCTAGTACCCTTACTTATAAAAGCGAGTATCCATACTAACACCGCAGGAGTATTCAAGGGCTTCTATAAAGATGAAAATGGGGTGGGATGTTTTGGTGGACGAGCACGATGTGCTCTATCTCGCATCACACAGCCTATAAGATTAGATATGCCTGTTTGGACTCACAAAAAATTATATTCTGTATGTGGGCTAGGAGACGCGGCGACGTTCATAGATGATATAGATGATGATCTGGATGTAATCTATCTCGACCCACCATATAATCAGCATCCATATGGTAGCAACTACTTTATGCTAAATGTGATTGCACACAACAAAGAGCCACACAACATATCCAAAGTAGCAGGTATTCCAGAAGACTGGCAAAAGTCTCCCTACAATCAAAAGTCTAAAGCTTCTTACAAGATGCAAGAGCTACTTGAGATTTGTATGTCTAAAACCAAATATGTAGTACTTTCCTATAATGATGAAGGAATCATTACCAATAAAGAATGGGAACATATACTTGCACCATATAGTCATGATAGAGTAGAGATATCATACGATACTTACAAAGGAAGTCGTAATCTGAGAAATAGAGACAACAAAGTTATGGAACGAATATATATCATTGGGCACAAAGGTCTAGAAACCGTCCAAGAAGCCGAGTGATAATTATTTCTGATAATATATTAACAGAATGAAGAGCGACTGTTGCTCACACAACGCACAGGCTAAGAGTTGCAAACGAAAAGACGGTCGGACTTTTTCTCTTCCTCGTAGGTTTTCCAGAAAGCGATGCGCTGAAGGAGTAAGAGGTTTTACTATGCGCAGTTCATGTGCACCTTATAGTATGTGCGGTGGTGGCAATCAAAACCATTCTGGCATAGCTGTTCTAGATATGAATGGTGTAACAGGTACTGTTCGCTTTGAGCAATTACAAGATTCTGTAAGAATAAAGTACAACATAAAAGGATTAACGGACGGAAAACATGGCTTTCATATTCATGAGTTCGGTGACTTAACCGATGGATGCAAGAATGCATGCTCCCACTTCAATCCCGAAGGCGGAACACATGGTGGCCTCAACTCTAGAATGAGGCACGCCGGCGATTTGGGAAACATTGTATGCAGAAAAGGTAAATGTAGTGGGCATCTGACTGCGAAAGGTATATCACTAAATCCACGTCAGACAGATAGCATTATTGGGAGATCAATCATTATTCATGCCGATGAAGATGATCTCGGGAAGGGTGGGAATCTAGAGTCTATAAAAACTGGAAATGCTGGTAAAAGACTAGCATGTGCAGTTATAGGTATTAGTAAATAATAATATTATAACCTACTTCGCATCATGAAGTTTTTATTAACTTCGCGTTGCCTATTGGTAGCATCAATGTAATCAGCAAACATTTCTCGAGTTTCTTTTAGATTCCACTGTAGATCACTTATACTCATTCTCCATAGGTCTTCATTATTTCTAAGACTTTGAATCCACTCTTGTGTCAAACGCATAAAAAAGATTATATAATGTGACACATTTTGTTTTAAGCTGTTATTTTCGTCTTTTTGGTGGTGCCATACTAAACGTTATTGCAGATCCTAACACCAGTAAATGGTCAGTGTCGGTAAAGTTGTTGTTTACACAGACCTTATATTCGTTGTTTATGCGTACATTTGAATGAAAGTATCCTACGCTTTCGTTTTTGGAAGAGATGTAGATGACTCTAGGAATAGAGTACCTTACTACTGATGTCGAAGTATATCGTGCTGAGCCTAACCGTATCACAGCACGATACATTTCTATNGAACTTTGNTAAAGAGTGCCATTGTGNGATTCGGTCTGAATGTCCCAATNTCCCCAAAAGTCATCACCTTCNTTTTTTCTCCAAGTCATNGTTTCTTCGTTTGACACTAAAACTGTTTCTNATCCCATAGTTTCTAGCATCACTGACCTTTCTTTGTTTTCGGTAGTAGCGCTACTTCCATTCACTTTTTCAATGTAATATGTGTCAAACCCATCAGCACAATCAAGTTTGTGAAAGTTTGCCATATCAATGAACATAAATATAGTAAATATTGTTAACCCAATACACGCTAGTGTCGTGAGTGCGCAAGCGCATTTATCGCGCTTAGACATAATTTAATCTTTTTCTTACCTACAGCTGTGTAGGCCATAAGTAATCAATTTTTTTTGACTAAATAGTTGACAAAAAAGTTTTCTAATTTTATTGTCAACATGACATTTCTCAAAGTTCGTAACTAAATTGCGTCATTTACTGTCTTCCTTATGATTATGTCCTGAGGGTTAATCTCGTTGTGGTGAAGATAGTATTTTTGATGAGAAGTCTGGCCGGTGGGCGTGTCAAACAACTCTTGTTTGTGGAAGCTTGTTGTGCCATCATCATTTATGAGTTTTTCAAACAGAAGTATCTTTGAAAACTGTGTTGACCAACCGTGTGGGCCCCCATAGTAGTCTGGACTGTAATCGTCCCTAAGACTGTTAGCTATGTGGTGTATATTACAAAGTCTCTCTAATATGAAACTCTCGTAAGCACCATTCTCCTTGTCAACGCCGATAGACTTAGCTCTTCCAACTTTGTTTTCATCATCTACTTCAAACTGAAGATACACATCGTTTCTCTCGAACCATTCTCCTCTCCATTCGTTTGCTGTAGGAAATATTTCTGGATGCTTATCATGCATTGCGGTAAACAGGGTTTCTGCAAGACACTGCTTTTCATCTACACACCAACTCATATCACTTGCTTCTGTAGCAATATCGCTCCTAGTCGGTATCTTGCAATACACTTCAATTACAGATTGAGGCGATGCCATTGATTTATTCCTTTTTGGTCCCTAAAAGTTTTTTTAGAAATAAACAATCAATTTTCATGAGTTTAAACATAATAGTGGTGCATCCAACCCATCAAACCGATCAATGTGTCCAGCAAAACTACTTTGTAAGAATTGGGACTTTTATTGAGAGCCATTACTCCGAACGCCAAGTATAAACCGGCATGCAGAGGTCGCCATTCGTTCCACCAAATCTTCTGCAATCCGCTGTCTACACCACCTGCTTCTAATCCAAAGGGGCGGGCATTGAACAGGTAAATATAGACCCATGACAGTGCTAGAATAATCGCACCCGCACCAAGGTAAGGAAGCCATTTCTTTGGCAGCTTGTACGCGGTATATGCTATTAATAAACGAGCTCCTATACATCCTAAAAGAAAGGTCACTGCTCCCTTAACAGTTAGTTCTACCATATATATTCATATACCTAGAAAAATTATTACCATAATGGTGCGTTTAATGACTGGTGAATATTATATGCACTAATGAAACCATATAACGTAACATGATTTTCACATTAACCGCAAAATATCCACTCGATGTTTTTTTGCACTTTTTTGAACTTTCATAAAGGGTCTCACTTTTCAAAAATGGACATCGAAAAAAACCATGTCCATTTTTTGTTTGACGATCCTATTATAGAAACTCATTTTTGAAAAAACGGGTTCAGAGCATATTGCTCTCATTTTGGTTTTTTTGATGAATAGTTTGTGACCATAAGGAAAAAATGGTGATCCGGGGCTTTTATAATGTTGGTCAAAAATAATGGAAACTTTAGGAAACACAAAAGTATCAAAAAGTATAAGCAAAATATTCGTTTGTCCGATGTGTGACTATTCTACGTCTGTCAAATGTAATTATGATAAACACCTTTTAACTGATAAGCATAAAATGCTAGTAAATGCTAGTAAAACTAGCATAAAGTGTACATGTGGCAAGTCGTACAAACATATTGAGAGCTTATATCGTCACAAGAGGTCGTGTAAACATGCTAATTTTTCCTTACCAAAAGTATCAAAAGTATCAAATTGTTTCCAAATGTTTCCAAACTCTGAGGATGTTCATAAATGCGAGTGTGGTAGGGCCTATAGAACAAGAAGTGGTTTATGGAAACATCAGAAGTCCTGTAAACTGATAAGTACGAGTGTCAGTGCTGCTAAAAGCACATGTGATGTTGGCGAGGAGGCCAATAAAGACATTATGGATGTGTTAGGAACTTTGAATACTAAGCTAGACAGAACATGTGAGGATAATAAAGCGCTTACAACTAAGCTTGATCAGACGTATGAAGACAACAAAGCACTGAAGGATAAGCTAAGCCAACTAGAATCCGGAATTATGGAGGCTGTTAGTGAGCCAAAGGTCGTAAATAACTACAATAATATTATAGTTCTGCTCAATCAAAAGTGTGGCAACGCGGTCGCTATCGACGATTTTGCAAAACAAATAGCAATGTCCTTGGATGATGTTAGCTACGCATTAGAAAACGGAAAAGCAAAGGGAATAGAAAACATAATTCGAAAGAGATTTGAAGAGCTGGGTACATTCAGCCGACCATTACATTGTACTGATGTCAAACGTGGTACAACTTATGTTAAAGGCGATGAAGGCTGGGAAAAAGACGATGGTCGTATAAATAAGATGATCAAAGATGTTGAGTTTGTTCAGTCCAAAGGCATAAAAATGTGGGGAGAAGCAAATCCAAACTACTCGAAAGGCAATTCTAAGTTGATGGACAAATGGTTACAAATCGTAAAGTGCCTGACTGGACCAATAGAAGGAGCGGGGATGCGTAGAATCGAAAGGAGATGTCATCAGTTCGGCAAGATCGATCAAGATTGGATGCAATAGTTAATCTTGAGTTTCACACGCTTCAATCAATGATATCATTGATTTGTTATAAGTCGCTTCCACCCATTCTGATGTGTCCATACAGCAAAATGAAATGATGTTGTCAATTATCTCAATGGGAATAAAAGGTAACTCCTCATTTGTGTTAATCATTCTTATAACCCTTTTGGCCATTGCAGTAGTTCTCATCTGCTGTGGAATAAATCTGTTCATATAACTTGCCATCAATGACCAAATGAAGCAGTTGTTATTTATACGCCTACTGATGCAATACAGCTCAGGATAAAAACGGCCTAACAGACAATCCGGATAGCGAGTTCTTTTACTTGTAGAACTTGGGACATAGTTCCAAATGAAGTACACAGTTTCAATTGCGAAATCTCGGAATAAATGTGCTACTCGTTTATTTTTAATCCAGTCAGATACATCATTAAATCTTATAGCACAGGAGTCGCAATCACAAAAGAAGCCTAGGCCTCCATTCATATCTTCATAGTATTCTTGAAGGATACAGTCAGTCATACATTGTAATTCTTTAGGCGTAACTCGGATTTTATTTATACAGTGAGAACAAGGAATCCAAAGTAAACTTAGACAAGATTTAGATATATCTTTCAACTCTCTTTCCTTACATTCTTCTATATCCCGATCACATCGACTACAACTTTTAGTAAGAGCAATGCCTGTTCTATCATTAGTTATACCAAATCTTCCATCCTCTAACCATTTAACTCTAGATGATGGCATCATTCCATATTCATATAAGGGAATTATCATGACTAGATACACTATAATGATATTACATCTTTGTAAAGTGAAATATCATTGAACGCCATTACATAGCCAGATAAGCGTATGCCACATTAAGTATCAGGGTAGGAGCAGAAGACAAACACCAAAGGCTAGGAATAATATGTGAGGTTTGATTCTTGTACCGGACATACGCCCAACTAGCTAAAAACCCACCTACTAATGTTAGAATAGTGAGTCCTTCGCCAGGAATAAGAAGACCTGGTATGAACCAAAGGGCTAAGTACATGAACCAATTAGGGTCCATGCCCGGTCTGGAAAATAGTTCGTAATTCCAATACAAGTGCTCTCCTTCTTTCTGATAAGTACATGTTCTATCACCGGATACGATCTCTTCTCCTACATGCTTTTTGTGACCATACCACTGGAATCTTCTAAACACATGAGCAAGCATCCATACCGCACAAAGAGCAATAGCGCATATCAATATACCTCTATGAACTCCGAGAAGAGATACCGATCGTCTCTTAAATAAGAAGATCAGATTCCACATAATAGGCTGGACAAGAATTAGAATATAGGATATCTCAGTTAGAAACTCATTCATGGAATCACATTCGTTGACGAAAGAATATTGCACAGTTTGCAGTATTTCCATGAACGTATAAAAGGCAAGCGGTATGTATAGAAGATTGTGTCCGACCGCTTTAGACGAGCCCTTAGTAGTGAATGCCCAATAGGTAGCGAGAGCACCTAAACCCGCAAAAGTAGCGCTATACTTGGCGTTAAAGCACATATTGATATATATAGTAGAGAATGAATAATGTCAGGTATCATAAAGTGAAAAAGTCCACCATATATGCAAATAAAAGTCAATGCTAGCGGCAACCGAAATCAAGGCCCATGTGCTACCATGCTTCCCATAGCCCACATCGCCACCGCGAAAAAAGCCGTTAAGATCAGCAGTCCGGCGCAACCATTCCATCCTCCATCAACCCCATCTTCATCTTCAGCCTCCCGAAGTATTCGTAACCTACCTCGAGTAAACAACGCTGGATCTAAATCAGCCGCCCCATCCATAATTACTGCAATATGACTTCTGCCCCCTGCCAATCTACGATTATCAGAATTGCAAATAATGCATCTTGAGTTAGTTCTGTACCATTTTTGAATGCAGTTCGTACAGACAAGATATCCCTCATGTACCAAACTGGTAGCTGGGCAAATAACTGGACCGAGGCCATATGCATCTTCTTCTCTATTTTCATTGAAACAAATCACACATTCGCGTTGCATAATAAGCGTTACTATATATCACTACATCGTTTCAAGTGATAAATAGACATATAAAATAGAAGTCTTTTGCTCATACATGTTTATACGATCATCTATATCATACCTTTCACTATGCCACCAACTTGTATAATCAATAAATATATCCACCTAAGTAGAAAAGGTATTACCGCGAACAATACAATTAGTGCCCATTTACCTTTGTTTTTGGAGTGTCCTTTGGTAAACAATCGAACGATAACCGCAACTAATAAAACATAATATAAAACAGTAGTCCACAGCTGGTAACGGGAGTAAGTATCAATTTGCTCATCCCGGTATTGACCACGTCTGTTATTTGTCCTAACAATTCCTGTGTTCGTATCGATTTCCGATTTAAGCAATTTATTCTTTCCGATCTTGACATCGAGCAGTTCTCGAGCATTATCCATATAAGTTTCACTGGTCTCTAGTTCATCGATCAACGTGTTGGCATCACGAACGATGGTTTCATGTTGTAGAACTCTCTCTTTAACAAAAGCAGCACCTTCTTTCTCGTATCTTCTCCTCATTTCTTCAGTATAAGCTGCACTACCGTTTTGAAAAGTGATTAGTTCTTGCTCAGCCCGTCTTAAATCGCTAGGTGCATTCTGGATTTGTAGTTTGGCTTCATTGACCTCACGTTGGAGTTCATTGATGCGTCGCTCCCGCTGACATTCTGGTCCACAACCAATAACATCATTTGCATCGGCGATCATTTGATCGATTTTCGTGTTGGAAAAACCGGCTTGCTTTAGCTCATTATCTAATAACTCAGCCTTTTGCTGTTTTTCATCAGAGCTAGATATTCCTGCTTGAATACTAGGAAAGTTTCCCATTACTAGTATACAACTTAGATTATTTTTATCTTACGCAGCACCCATTGCTGGTGCGGTATGAGTACTACCTTCGGCATGAGCACTACCTGCGGTATGAGCACCACCCACGGCATGAGCACCACC
>PCAT01000021.1 GCA_002730655.1 Balneola sp. | reverse complement strand
CTTCCCTACAGGAGGTATTATTTATGGGTACGAAGGGGTTAAAGACGCCTATGAAACAGGACGAGGGAAAGTAGCCTTAAGGGCCAGAGCTAATACTGAAGAGCTGCGAGGTGGCCGTGAACAAATAGTCATTACCGAGATACCTTATCAAGTAAATAAGAGTAGCTTAATTGAAAAAATTGCCCAGCTCGTTCACACGGATAAAATAACAGAAATTTCAGAAGTGCGAGATGAAAGTGATCGCGAAGGGATGCGTATTGTTATCATACTCAAGCGCTCAGCCAATGCTGGGGTTGTATTAAACCAACTTTACAAATACACACAGATGCAAACTACTTTTGGTATCATTAACCTTGCATTAGTGCAAGGAAGGCCAAAAGTAATGGATATTAAAGAGTTAATACGGCATTACGCTGAGCACCGTGTTGAGATTATTATTCGCCGTACTATACATGACCTTGAAGCCGCTGAAGCTAGAGCTCATATACTTGAGGGGTTAAAAATTGCCTTAGACAATCTAGATGAAGTTATTAAAATTATTCGGGCATCTAAAAACCCACAAATAGCTAACGTCGAATTAAGAAAAAACTTTGCTTTAACCGATATTCAAGCCAAGGCTATTCTCGAAATGCGGCTTCAAAAACTAACGGGCTTGGAACGAGAAAGAATTGATAGCGAATATAGTGGTATCGTTGAGAAAATTGCCGATTTCCGAATAATCCTATCAGATCGATCAAAACAGTATTCTATTATTAAAACAGAATTAGATGAGCTGCTAGAACGCTATGGTGATGAGCGCCGAACTCAAATAGTCTACTCCGCTGAAGATTTTAGCGTAGAAGATATGATTGCAGACGAAGACGTTGTTGTAACTATATCTAATAAAGGGTTCATCAAGAGAATGCCTTTAAGTGGATATAGAAGGCAGAGGCGCGGCGGCAAAGGCATGAAAGGCACCACTACTAGAGAGGAAGAGTACGTAGAACACTTATTTGTCGCAACTAACCATAATTATATTCTTTTTTTTAGTGAAAGTGGAAAGTGTTATTGGCTCAAAGTATATGAAATTCCAGAAGGAGGCCGATTAGCACGAGGACGCGCCATTGTTAATTTGATTGAAATTAAAAAGGATGATGCAATTAAGGCCTTTGTTCCTGTTAAATCACTCGAAGATGAAGAGTACTTAAAAGACAAATCCATAGTAATGTGTACTGCCAAAGGTCAAATCAAGAAAACCACGTTAGAAGCCTATAGTAGGCCAAGAAGAGACGGTATAATTGCTATAAATATCAAAGATGATGACAGTTTATTAGCCGCAGAACTAACCGATGGTGATTCTAATATCATATTAGCAAATAGTAATGGCCGGGCCATACGTTTTCATGAGACTGATGTACGACAAATGGGACGAAATACTTCTGGAGTAAGAGGAATGACATTAGGTAAACATGATACTATCGTTGATATGGTTGTCATTAAAAATACTCATGAAGCGACTGTATTAGCCATCTCTGAAAATGGTTATGGTAAGCGTTCATTAGTGGAT
Organism: Balneola sp.; assembly: GCA_002730655.1. Classification (GTDB taxonomy): domain Bacteria; phylum Bacteroidota; class Rhodothermia; order Balneolales; family Balneolaceae; genus UBA1275. The sequence goes on along the minus strand of PCAT01000021.1, from coordinate 18,889 downwards.
GACTACCGAGAACAGAGCCGTGGTGGTAAAGGGGTCATAACGCTCAAAATTACACCAAAAACGGGCGGCCTAATTGCCTTAAAAGAGGTCTCGGACCAAGATGATCTAATGGTTATTACCCAACGAGGCAAGGTAATCCGTATGAATTGTGGCGGCATTAGAACAATGGGTCGAAACACACAGGGTGTACGAATTATGAGGCTAGATTATGATGGTTCTATTGCTGCAGTTACCCGAGTAGTTAACGAGGAAGATGATGAAGGAGGCTCAGGAGAGTTGAATGATGCGTCGAATTAAAAAATATTTTACTGGGCCTAATTCTACTTTTCTAAATCATTTATCATGGCATAAAGTGTTTGTTTCTGCAAAGATATTAAGATTTCAGGTTTGATTATTTTTACTGTTGTACCAAACTGTAAAAGCCAGTGATTCAAGAAAGGCATATTATCAAATTCAAAAGATATCCTAAATTTTTTAGGTTTTTTTTGCTCTAGCTTAATAATTTTAGCCGGTAAAATAGCCCTTATCCCTTCTATCTCAGATTTTTCGACTTCTAGTACCACTAGTTTTTTTAGCTCGTTATACCGGAAAATTAGGCTGTCTACGCTCATTTTTGGTTTTGGTAGCCAGTTTTCTTCTAAAATAACCGGTGACACGATCCTATCGAGTATAAAACTACGAATATCACCGCGCCTGTGCGACCAGCCCACCACGTTCCAATGATCTTGGAAATAAACCAACAAATAAGGGTCTATTTTCCGCGTAGTCCGGCTACCTGCTTTTGTTGTGTAAGTGAATTGCATTCTTTTTTTGTCTGCTATCGCAGCGCTAATCAAATACCAGTCTCCACTTTTCTTTTGATTACTATTATACCGCAAATAAGGATCAACAATGGTATGCTCCTCTAATGATGTCATGAGTGTCTTCAGCTCATTTGGTAAAACATTTTTTATTTTTAGCTCAACCCCTATAGCATCCCGAACCATCTGCTGATCTACTTGTGATTTAACAAAATTCAAACCGACCATTATTGTAGCTAGTTCTTTTGAATTGAACATTAAAGGGGGCATTTTATATCCCTCAACTAAACCATAGCCAGTATAACGGTCATATTTAATAGGCACATTTATTTCTGACAAAGCATTAAAATCCCTAAATATAGTCCTTCTACTAACCCCAAAAATATCCGCTAGCTCTTGAACTGTCTTTTTTCTCCCGGGTCTTTGTAGCAACAAAATAAGCTTGAGTCTTCTTTCTGAACTATTCACAACGTATTCCTAATAAACCTAATACATATTAACGGCTTAGATGAACAATAGCCTTGCCATCATAAAATGCAGTTTTATCTATTCCGTCTAAAATATACACAACAGCTTTTATAGGCGACATTACTCTTTTAATTTCTTCAATTGCTTCAGTGCGCCCCTTTAAAAAAACAAACTCATTAGTAAGAGCTGGGGGCACTAAATCAAGGAGTTGATCAATTTTAAACGCATGCTTAGTCACGCATATTGTCAACCTGGTTTTACTCTTTGTTTCACGTGAAACATCAACCAAATCACTTAGACGGATAGTTGCTACGTTTCTTGCTAATGCGCCCACCTCTTCGAGGCCTAATTTTTGAATTATTTGCCTTAACGCCCATATTTTTTTTTCGACTTTATCATTCATAATGATACTCTGTGTTGCATTATTATTCCGGCATATTCCTAAAGGAATCCCAGGCAAGCCCCCGCCTGTACCTACGTCTAAAATAATCTGCGCTTCTTTTACTATAGGCACTAATAGCAGCATTAAAGAGTGCTCAACATGCATTACAAGTGTTTCACGTGAAACATCTCTACTTACTAGGTTTATTCTCTTGTTCCACCATTGAAGCTCTTCTATATACTTATTAAGCTCTGTCAGCTTACTTCTATATAGCTCTTTAACCTGCGCATAATATGCACCTTCTACTTTTTGTATTGTGATGCGAGCGTCAGTAATCACTTTAAAACCGCTTAAGAAAAACCATTAAAACAGATATATCACTAGCGGACACTCCACTTATTCGGCTAGCCTGACCAAGCGTTTCTGGTTTGATTTTTTTCATTTTTTGCCGCCCCTCTGTTGAAAGGCTCTTTATTCGGTCGTAATCGAGGCTTTCGGGTAACTTTATTTGTTCTTTATTCGCTAACTCCTTAACCATTTCATGCTCTTTTTCAATGTAGCCAGCATATTTTATCTGTATCTCTACTTGCTCAAGAACAAGCCTATCACTCGTAATATTGTATACTTTAGCTCTTAAACCATCATCTGCCCGTAAAAGCTCATCAACATTTACCTCTGGGCGCGGTAATACAGTGTGCGCTTTCACTGGCTGCTTTAAGCCCGCCGTGCCTGCAGCCGCAAAATAATCATTTAAGACTTCTGGTCGCACGGTTTCACTGTTTAATAATGACGTTAAATCCTTTATTTGTTGCCTTTTAAGGCTGAACCGCTCATGTGTTTCACGTGAAACCAATCCTATCTCATATCCCTTTTGCGTCAACCTCAGGTCTGCATTGTCCTGCCTGAGTAGTATCCTATGCTCTGCTCGGGAGGTAAACATTCTATAAGGTTCTTCTGTGCCCTTATTTATCAGATCATCAATTAAAACTCCTATATATGCCTCTGATCGATTCAGTACAAACTCATTCTTCCCCTCTACTTTCAATGCCGCATTTATACCCGCCATTAGCCCTTGGCAAGCAGCCTCTTCATAGCCGGTTGTGCCGTTGATTTGTCCAGCAAAGAACAAGCCCGATATCAACTTAGTCTCCATGCTCCGCTTAATTTGATGCGGGGGGAAGTAGTCATACTCTATAGCATAACCTGGCCGAAGCATTGACGCTTTTTTAAAGCCTGGAATAGTACGAAGAGCGCTATATTGTATATCCTCAGGTAATGACGTAGAAAAACCATTTAAATACATTTCATAAGTATTCCAGCCTTCAGGCTCGAGGAATAGTTGATGCCTATCTTTATCAGCAAACCGGTTAATTTTGTCTTCTATAGATGGGCAATATCTTGGCCCAACTGATTTTATACGACCGTTAAACATTGGACTACGATCAAAACCATCCTTCAATTTTTGATGGACAGCATCATTCGTATAGCCTATCCAACACGTTAGTTGCTTTGTTTTACGCAAGCTATCAATATCTGTTGAGTATGAAAAGGGGCTGGGGTCATCGTCTCCATGCTGAATTTCTAGCGCGTTATAATCAACGGTTCTTCCATCTATTCGGGGGGGCGTTCCTGTTTTAAGCCGCCCAATTGAAAACCCCTGTCGTTCAAGGGCGGCAGAAATACCAACAGAGGCTCGCTCTCCTGACCGTCCGCCTCCAAAATTCATTTCACCGATGTGAATTAAACCATTCAGAAAAGTTCCGCTTGTAAGAACCACGGTTTTAGACCTGAACAACTGACCTGTCTGAGTAACAACCCCTTTAACCGCCTTGTTCTCAACGACTAGGTCTACAACATTATCTTGTCGGAAGCTAAGTTCTTGTTTTTTCTCAAGTTCTTCTCGCATATATTGAGCATAAAGCGCTCGATCACTTTGACATCGGGGGCTCCACATAGCCGGCCCCTTACTTCTATTAAGCATCCTGAACTGAACCGCTGATCGGTCACTCACTATCCCCGATAGGCCGCCAAGCGCATCTATTTCCCGCACCAATTGTCCTTTAGCAACCCCACCCATTGCCGGATTACTGGACATTTTTGCTATAGCCTCTAGGTTCATTGTAATTAGCAAGGTTTTAGCGCCTAACTGTGCGGCCGCGCCCGCGGCCTCACTACCAGCATGTCCTGCGCCGACAACGATTACATCATATATTGGAAAAGCTTCCATTTTCACATTGACTTAACTGAGGTGTTTAACGACCAAAAAAAAGATAAAAAAAAAGCCCTGTATTCAGGGCTTTTGCGATCCGGAAGGGACTCGAACCCTCGACCTCCTGCGTGACAGGCAGGCGTTCTAACCAACTGAACTACCGGACCCTTAACCCTTTGAAAATAGTTTAAAGCATTTGCTGCTTTATTTATTACTCTTGCTAATAAAGGGCTTTTAAAACGGATACAAAGATACTTACAAGTAAATGAAGATACAATAATAAATTCTTAATAATACAAGGCCTTGACTGTTATGCTAATTACTTAATTAATAACATTTTTTTTGATTCAGTAAAGAACGGTGTCGTAAGCTTATATAAATACACCCCTGTTGATAATCCTTCCGACTTAAATGTTATTTCATGGATTCCAGCATTTTGTTGTTCGTTTACCGGCTCTGCTAGTTTTTGCCCTAAACTGTTGAATATTTCAATCTTAACATTTGTGAATTCAGGTAATGCATATTGAATGCGGGTGGTTGGATTAAAGGGATTAGGGTAGTTTTGGTAAAGCTCGTAATCTGTGATTTCAAACGTGGGTTCATTTGAATTTATAATACCTACATTGAACANCTGGGTATCGCTCCAGTCCCCTTTTTTTGTTGAATTTATNCCCCTGACCTTCCAATAATANTTTTCATGACNGGAATCGAGNGGGGTATCNAAAGACATAANGTTCCTATCAGATTTATGCGTGCTTACATTTTCAGAAAAATCCTCTTTAGTTGATATCATCATTTCATAGCCGGTAGAATATTTTACCTGCTCCCATTCAAAAAGCGGGTCTATCCCAGGGTTTTCATCTAGTTCCAACGGATAAACTAATTGGGGCGCTATCAATGGATTGACTACCATCGAAAATGTAAATTCAAACGGCCCAATATCGGCGTCTGAATCGAGAGGAATTGGCTCCCTAGTTTGAACTATGTGCTTATCAAATACTGTAGACCTTCCGTTTCCAAATAATATACTTGAGTCAGAGATGCTTACATAAACACCAAAACGGCTGACCACTGTATTTCCTTCTTTAGGAGTTATCGGCTCTTGTGATATTTCAAGAAACGGGTCTTCTGTGTAGATGTTGTCCCCCTCTCTCGCAAGCACATTTGTTCCTTTACCATAATTTTGTACTACACTATGGTCAATAAAAGGCAAGCCCTCTCCTTGAAAAAGCTGGTCGCCTCTTTTGGCTTCATTCCCCCATATAATATTATTTAATAGCGTTGAGAAGCTTCTAGAGGCAAACAGCCCTCCTCCGTAGTCATATGCTTTGTTGTATGCAATGAGATTATTTAAGATCGCTGGGTCGGAATTATCTATGTATATACCCGCGCCCTCATATCCTTTGTTATTGATTATAATATTATCAGATACTGTCCCCTGTACATTATCGCGTAACTCAATGCCATGGCCTCCGTTGTTTTGTATGACATTGCCAAAAAGAAATAAATCTACCTCCCCCTGTGCGGATAATCCTGCATTATTACCTCCGATTAAATTGTTATTAGAAATAACATATTTATTTTTTTTATCTGCGTCATCCCAATTTCCTGAAAGGCTAATTCCGTTCCTTACCGTAAATCCACTTATCGTTACTGACCTAGAGTTCACAGATATTTCAGAATCAAGGATTGTATTTAAGACAGCCTCTTGGTTGTCTAACTCGCCGCTATAATTAGAAACTAGTGTTATATCTTTATTGTCGATACTTATGTAGTTGAACGCATACACTCCTTCCGCTACCAAGACGGTGTCTCCGTCTCCACCATAATCAATTATTTCCTGTAAATCCTCAAAGTCTTCGGGGACCTTAAGAACCCGTGCAAGAGCGTCTAAATTCTCTATCGAGATATCATTGGTTTTAGTGTTTTTATTTGCTGAATTTTCATTTAAATCTTTAACACTAGAGCTATCTGAAAGACCTATATTTAATACTCCTGAAACCGGCCCTGTATTTGTTCGGAAACTCATTTGATACCGGTCATCGCTTATTCTGTTCGTCGCCCTAACGCTAATTAGGTTTGGATCTGCCACCTCGCCGTTTAAAGTCACTTCAAAGCTCTTTGGATTAACATCATGGACCGGTTCACTAAATGTAAGTTCATACAATCGCGGGTTATCGGTTGGTAAAAGCTCCTCGAGTTCGGGCGCTTGCACGTCAAGCCCTAGTAAAAATACGCGGTATTTTCTTTGTTCCTGAACCCGGTAGTTGAATAACAAATTTATTCCGATCAAACTTCCTTGCTCATTACTTACTAAGCTAATTGGGGTATACTCCTGTTTCCAATTTTCATCCCTGTACCCTTCCACGTAAAATTCTTTAATAAATGAAAAATTAGACTCCCTATTCTCTCTTTGATATACCTGTATTAGTCCATAATCATCTATTGTCAACTTTATTAAACCATTATACGATATCTGCTCCGCCGTAATTTTTGGACTAAATTCATGGTTAACAGTAAAGTCATTGTTAAGGCTTGGTAAAAAAAGTTTCGGCGCGTGTAATGGGTTTGCATTGTTTATCGTGCCTAAATTGATCGCCGCGGGAAATTTATATTTATGAATCCCTTTATTGTTTATTAGATTGAATCCTGTTACATCTTCTGTGAAGGCTATTTCAAAAATCTCCTCTTGGTGGTGTGTAAACTCCAAAAAGCCCCCCACCCATTCTTGTGACTCGTTTAGCACAGTATATATAATTACTTTTTTTAGCGAATCCGTCCCGCCATTAAAAGATTGCAGTGTCGCATATCTTGTGCCATTCATGCTCATATAGTGCCTTGCGCCCTCTTCCGTAAACCCCCGCCACAAGGTATCTTGAGGAGCTAATTGAAAGTAATTGCCTTCCCCAAAATTATCTCCATCATAGTCATAGTGTAATGTATAATATACCCCTCCTGCCATGACCCTTTTTCCGTCGCCCGAAATAACGGCACCCTCATATTCTGGGCTAATGTAATCTGTATAGTAATAATTACCACCAGGCCCTGATTGTAAACGGAACCCATAATAACGCGGGGCTAAATAAACACTATCATTTGCGCTAACTGATGCGTATTTCCTTTCTTCATGGAAAATTGGTGCCTGATTTATGCCGCCCGTAACATCATTCTCCAAATTTAGAAAATACACATATGTCTCATACCCATATTTATTGTAATACATGGAGGTTTTAGTGCTTTGCGCAGGAGAAAAAGTAACATCCCCATCGAAAATTTGTTGCGAATACGCTGTAATACTTAAGCCGAAACAGGCTATTAGTGCAAATAATAGTTTATTCATTTTATTTTTTTAATCTTTTACCATTGAAGATCTAAAGCAGGGCCTCAATGGCGCCCATTAACTCTTTGCTATCTGGTTCTACGCCGCTTCTAAATCTCCTCTGTAGTATGCCTTTTTTGTCGATTAGAAACTTTTCAAAATTCCAACGAATCCCGCCCTCAAAGTCTTGATTTGGCTGACCTGTTAGAAATGTAAACAATGGCGCTTGATCGTCNCCCCTAACAGANACTTTTGAGGTCATAGGAAAGGTAACCCCATAATTTAGGGTACAGAATTGTTTAATATCCTCTTCTGTTCCGGGCTCTTGTCCCATAAAGTTATTGGCGGGAACCCCAAGGACAACCAACCCATCATCACTATACTCTTCATATACCTTTTGAAGACCTTCGTATTGAGGGGTATATCCGCATTTTGAAGCCACATTAACAATTAGAATTACTTTGCCTTTGTATTTTTCCAAAGGCATTTCATTGCCGTCTATATCTTCAACGATATAATCATAAAGTGTTTTGTCTTTTGCGCTCATAGTCTCTGATGATTGTGTGATATTTATATAGCTTAAACTCAACAGTAATATTAATAGTAATTTCATAGTCTTAGATAAATTGTTATTCGTACCTTCCTTAAAACAAAATTCATAAAATTCATTCCTTCAAAATGACTTGCCCACGGCTGCTTTATCAATCACTCATACTTATAGTTTTTGTTTTTGGCCTAAACTTAGATCTAAAGGCTCAAATGTTCAGCGTAGAGAACCAAGAAAAAGAGCGCCGCGTATTTAACTCAAGTGTTCACATTGGATATAGTGATGTCAATTTTGAATACGAAGGCAAAAACCTCGCCATCACAGGTGATCAGTCACTAGAAATGACGCCTTCATTATTACATGTGCTATACAACACCCCTGGTGTAAGCATTCATCTTCTTGGTGGCAACACTATTATTGGGAACGAGAATGAATCACTCGTTCGATTAGGGGTGGAATTAGGGTCTCAATTCTACTTGCTTAGAAAGAAGCGTCTTCAGTTTATTGTTCCATATAGAGTGGAAACCGCCATTACAGCCGCTACCAAGGAGGGTTATGGCCAGCGATTCTATCAGACGGCATTTTCTGGTGGCTTTGGTGGAATTATCGCGATGAAGCCAACCGATTTTTTTTCCATGTCTACTGAGGCTACTAAGTGGTATGGCTTCAGTAATTCCGCGGGTAATTTTTTTGGTGGCAACACGGACCAATTTAAAACAAAGACCACCGTATATTTAAATCGGCTACTAAAAGGTCGTGGTGTGTATTTTTCATATGAAACCCTATTTCAAAATTTTAATATTAGCGGGACAGATTTTGATTATAAGTCTAAAGTAGATCTATTTTCAATTGGTATAGATATACAGTAAACTCTAACCAACATGTGAGGTACGGAGTGAAAGCAGAAAAATTATTTCTAGAGCTAGAACAATTATTGGAGCAAAACGGCTATAAAACCCGAAAAGAAAGAGGCGGGTTTGTCGGTTCTGACTGCCTAGTTGAAGGAGATAAACTGGTTTTAGTTAACAAAAATAAACCTGTTGAATCTCAACTTAAAACTCTTGCAACTGTTCTGGCTCAAATACCCTTAGAAGGTTTTTTTGTTAAACCTGTGGTCAGAAAAGAACTACAAAAGCTTTGGGATCAGTTACAGCTACATTCAAACGTCCAGGAAAAATGGGGTGATTTAGAGTGAAGTGCACCATTCTGGGTAGCGGAACATCTATGGGGGTGCCCGTTGCTGGCGGTTTCTATAAAGAAGGGCTTATACCAGACTCGCGTAATATCCGAAACCGGTGTTCCGCCTGGATTCAACAGGATGGGTTTTCCTTGGTAATCGATATTGGTCCAGAATTTAGACTTCAGAGCATTTCTGCGGGTATAAACCAAATTGATGCGGTTTTAATCACCCACGAACACATGGATCATATTGCCGGAATAGATGACCTTAGGATGTATAACTATATACAAAAAGATTCCATACCGGTATATACAACCCCCTCTGCTATGAAGTCTATTAAGACTAGGTTTCATTATTTGTTTGGGGCCGAGCGCTATCCTGGTTCTGCAAAAATTAGTTTTCATACCATTTACAACCCAGTACAGATCGGTCCGTTTACCATAACAGCCATTCCAGCAAAACATGGCCGTCTTGATATTATTGGTTTCAAAATTAATGATTTGTGTTATCTAACAGACGTAAAAGAGCTGCCAAAAGAAAGTTTGTCACTGATAAAGGGCGCAAAGGTACTTATTCTAAGCGCGCTACGTTGGGAGCCTAAGCATCCTACCCACCTCAGTATCCCAGATGCAGTGGCATTAATTACGAAGTTAGGCGTTCCTGAAGCATACTTAATACATATGAATGGCCAAACAAAACACGGTTCATCAAATAAAAAATTGCCCAAAAATATACGTTTGGCCTTTGATCAACAAACCCTCTATCTCTAGGTAAAACTTTTTAGTTCTTTGCTTGCATTGAGTTGTTCTACCACTTCCTTTACCCTTTGAGCATTATGCAAATCACAAATCAGCAGTGCTTTTCCAGTTTCCACAACCGCCATATTTTCTACACCTACTAGCGCAATCACTTTTTCGCTCTTACTAAAGATCAAATTGTTGTTTGAATCGATCAGGCAATAGTTCGGCGCTTCTGGCGCGTTTGAGTCTTTGTCTTTTTGGGATAGCTCATATACAGCTAGCCAACTTCCAACATCATTCCAGCCAAAATCTCCCGGGATTACCTTCACAGATGCCGCCTTTTCCATAATTCCATAATCGATGGATATGGATTCGCAGTCCATATAAAAGTCGTTAATTGCTGCAGCTTCCAGCTTTGTTCCAAATTCTGCTTTAGCTCGCTGTAACAGCTCGTACATTGCCGGAAGATGTTCTTGTATTTCCCGAAGAACCTGAGAGGCCCTCCAAACAAACATTCCGCTATTCCAAAAATAATTACCCTGCTTTAAAAAAAAGTCTGCCGTTTTCTGATCGGGCTTTTCCTTAAAAGCTGTTACCTGAAACCCCCGTTTATCAGCGGTGTTAATTGGCTCCATTAAATCCGCCTCAATATACCCAAAACCTATTTCTGCGAAATGGGGCTGAATCCCTATCGTGACTAAATCATCCCCCTTTTTTGCGGTATTCACCGCACTTTCAAGTATTTTACAAAACTCCTTTGGCTTAGTAATATGATGGTCAGCTGGCAACACAACCATCACTGCGTCCGGGTCTTGGTGCTCAAGAAGCGCCGCTGCTATGGCTACACAAGGTGCCGTATTTTTGGCTACCGGCTCCCCAATAATATTCTTTGATAAGACCTTGGGCAGTTGCTCTGCTACTATGTCCTTGTAACGCTCATTGGTCACCACCATAACTTGCTGCTGGGGTATTATGCCCGACACTCTCTCTGCTGTATTTTGCAACATGGTTCCGCGACCAAATAATTGATGAAACTGCTTTGGATTGGATTGGGTACTAAATGGCCAAAATCGATTTCCAGACCCCCCCGCCATAATTACTGCATATACCATCGTTTTTCTTTAAAAGGTGCTTCTTTTACTTTCTTATTTCTGAAAAGGCCTCTTGGTCAAAGCTGTGGATATTTTCGCCCCCATCAACACGAGTTAAACTTATGCTAAACTTTGACCCTTTATTAGGTTCACTTTGAATTTTTAATGTTTCTCCATGGGCTTCTATGATGTGCTTTACAATGGCTAGGCCAAGGCCTGTACCGCCGCGCTCTCTAGAGCGAGATTTATCGACTCGGAAAAAACGCTCTGTAACTCGTGGTAAATCGGTTTCATCTATCCCTATGCCCGTATCCTCGATATTAAGGGTTATTTTTTCGGGGTCTTCGGTGGGCGCTAGTTCTATTCTAACACTCCCTTGAGGAACATTATATTTGATTCCGTTTTCTATCAAATTGATTAGGACTTGCCGTAGTTGATTTTTGTCCGCCCTAACTCTAAGGTTTTGATTCATTTCCTCTATAAATAAATTCACCTGCTCTTTCTTTGCTTTATCTTGGAGGCTTTCGACCACATCATTAATAATATCATAAAGACAAAACTCTTCCATTTCTGACCTTAATTCTCCTGTTTCAAGTTTGGAAATCTCCATCAAATCTTTGGTAAGATAAATCAGTCGGGCTACATTTTTCATGGCTTTTTGCAAGAACTTTCTGTTGACTTTTTCATCTTCTAGTGCCCCATTCAATAATGTTTCAACAAAGCCCTGAATAGCAAATATAGGTGTTTTAAGCTCGTGTGAGATGTCCCCAATAAATTCCTTTCGATAATTTTCAATTCGGTTCAATCGCTGTATTTCACGCTCCACTGTCCGGTTGGATTTAACAAGTTTTTTTATCACATAATCAAGCTCGTCATTGGTTGAGCTAGTCTGATCATCCACCTCTTCAAATCTTTTTTTTGAGATATTTTTAGAAATGCGCTCAAGCATCATAAGGCGCTTATAGTCTACCTTATAATCGATGATAAAAAAAGTCAGGAAGCTTAAAATCCCCATCGCCGCGGTGGCCACAATGCCCTCAGCGATACTACTACCAAAGTAAACAAATACTAACCCCCAAGTTAACCCCCCAATTGGAATTGCGCTATATAGCGCTTTACGAAGGCCTAACTTATATATTGGTATGCGCTTGTTTCCTCTACTCATTCTTTAAACCGATATCCAACACCCTTGACTGTTTCAATATAATGATCGCCTAGTTTCTCTCTAATTTTACGGACATGTACATCTACTGTTCGATCAACCACATATACTTTGTCTCCCCATACTTTACTTAACAGGACTTGCCGGTCGAGCACCCTTCCTTTTCTGCTTGCCAAGTAAAATAATAGTTCAAACTCTTTACGAGGAAGATGATGTTCGCGGTCTCCCTGCAGCACGATGTAACGGTCTTTATCAATTTGCAAATCATGAACTTCAAGCTTATTCACAGCCTGCTCTGAACTATCGAGCCGCCTAAGGATAGCCTTAATACGAGAGACTAATTTAATGGTACTAATCGGCTTGGTGATATAGTCATCTCCCCCTTTATTTAGGCACTCTATTTCTGTTCTTTCATCACTTTTTGCTGTCAAAAATATGATTGGAGTTTTTTTAAGATCTTTGTCCCCCCGCATAATCTCAACTGCCTCAAGGCCGTCCATCTTAGGCATCATTATGTCCAGTAATATTAAGTCTGGCCTACCCTCCTTCGCCTTGTTTATACCCTCTTGACCATTTTGAGCCTTAAGAACATTGAAACCTTCTATTTTAAGGTTATACTCAATTAAATCAAGTATATCACGCTCATCATCTACAACTAATATGGTTTGTTTTGACACAGTTGTTTGGGCTAATTTTCAAGATTAGTCATAATTTAAAGGTCGCCAACTCTTTTGCAAATCGGAAATAAAGAAATTGTTAAGCTTTTGCTAAGATTTTAACACCCTCAGCGATTGCTTTATGAGGCCGGAAAGATCTGTGTTCTGTCCTTCTTTCTGAATTTTTGCAACAGCCTCCCCCGCGTCTTTATCGCGAAAACCTAAAGAACGTAACGCTTTAACCGCCTCCATAGCAACGTTATTAAACTCTCCCCCACCCCTTTTGATTGTTCCTTCTCCCAAGACCGACGTCTCTGCCACCTTCTCACGTAGTTCGAGAATAATTCGCTCTGCTGTTTTTTTTCCAATACCCGGTATCTTTGAAAGCAGCCCTGCCTGTCCATTTATAATAGCACTCATCAATTCGTTAATTGGTATACCGCTTAAAATTGTAATGCCGAGCTTTGGCCCAACCCCTTTTACGGTGATTAGCTGCTCAAACAAAACTTTTTCTTCTACATTATTAAAACCAAAAAGGCGTTGATCGCTATCGGTAATATGGTGGTAAACCAAGAGTCTTACTGTTTCTCCTTTTCCGGGTAATTCTTCTTGGGTAAAACGGGAACAACTAAGTCCATAGCCCACGCCTTGAACATTAATAACCACTCCTAAGTCTTCTTTCTCTTCAAGTACTCCCTCTAAAAAACGTATCATGACTTAACTCTATTTGGATGATCGGCAACAAAGGCCGTCCAATCTCCTTTCTTATTATTCTGATGAGCTTGTTTTCTTATTTTAGTGCCTTTGATATTCATATTGTGACACCACGCAACCGCCAATGCATCTGTAGCGTCTTTAGAAAGCCTTTCTTCTGGTAGTTGTATCATCTTTCCCAGCATAAAAGCTACTTGCTCTTTGTTGGCGTTTCCATTCCCTGTGATGGCTTTTTTTACTTCTTTAGGATAGTACTCATGTACCACCCGCCCCTGCTGCTTCATGGCCAAAATGGCCGCGGCCTGAGCCCTACCCAGCTTTAACATTGCCTGGGGATCAGCCCCATAAATAGGGGTTTCAATGGCACAACTACTCGGATTTATAGATTTCAATAAAGCAGTAACTTTATCAAAAATAACATTTAGCCGGTCCAAATGGTTTTCGATGTGTACCAACCGAATAACATCGCAACGAAGAGCTATTAGTTTTCCGCGATCTTCAGACAGCACCGCATACCCCATTACTCGGGAGCCTGGGTCAATGCCAAGGATTGTTTTTGACATGTTATTTCTCTTCCGTATACAAACGAGCCAGATCGTCTAAGAGCTCTTCGGAAAACCCAGAGGTAACAAAGCCGCCGTCATGAAATAAATTTTGCATAGTCACTTTCCGAGTTAAATCGGAAAATAATGTTACGCAATAATCCGCGCATTCATCTGCCGTTGGATTTCCAAGGGGTGATAATTTTTCCGCGAACGCAAACATCCCGTCAAAATTTTTTATCCCTGATCCTGCAGAAGTCTTTGTCGGCGCCTGAGACACCGTATTAACGCGAATTCCCCTTTTTGCTAGACGGCTACCATAATTTCTTGCTATACTTTCAAGCAGTGCTTTAGCATCATTCATATCCGAATATTTACTAAATATCCGTTGTGCGCCTATGTATGAAAGAGCTACGATTGAGGCGTTATCATTTAGCGCCCCCTTGGCATCTGCATGATGTAAAATTCGGTGCAATGAAATAGCAGAAATGTCAAGCGACTGTTGAAACCATTTATAGTTAAGGTCTGTGTATTCCTTTTTCTTCCTAATATTAGGAGACATTCCAATGGCGTGTAGTACAAAATCAACCCCGCTGCTAAAATGTTCTTTCGCCTGATCGACGAGCGCCTCAATATCATCATCGCTAGTAACATCACAAGGGATAATTGGGGCCTCCGTTTCTTCAGAAAGCGCATTTAAAGCGCCTAATCTCAACGCTATCGGTGCGTTTGATAACACAAAGTCAGCGCCCTCTCTTTTACAAGCAAGAGCAATCCTCCACGCAATACTACGATCGTCTAGTGCTCCAAAAATAATTCCTTTCTTTCCTTTTAACAGCCCATAGCCATCTGTACTCATATATACTAGATTCCATTAATAATTATAATTAATAAAATACCACTGTTTTTGCTAAAAAAGAACGCCAAAAGGCCTCGCAATCTTTTTTAACAATTATCCACATTAATGTTGATAAGCCCGTATTTATACCGTATTTTTTTGGGCTGTAAAACAATTCGGATTTCCTGTAAACCATGTTTGAACAATTATCATCCAAATTAGATAAAGCTTTTCAGAGCCTGAAGGGCGAAGCGCGCATCACCGAGGTGAACATCGCTGAGACCGTGCGCGAAATACGCCGGGCTTTATTGGATGCTGACGTTAATTACGAGGTTGCCCGAACGTTTACTACGGAGGTAAAAGACAAGGTATTAGGGTCGGGTGTGTTGACCAGCGTCAATCCTGGGCAACAATTCACCAAAATTGTATATGACGAATTAGTCGAGGCTTTTGGTGGAAATCCTTCTACAATCACCTTTGCCAACACCCCTCCAACAGTCATTCTCATTGCTGGATTACAAGGTTCTGGAAAAACTACCTTCGCAGGTAAACTAGCTAGATACCTTAAGCAGGAGCATAAAAGGAATCCGCTTCTTGCTGCCGCCGATGTTTATCGCCCTGCTGCCGTAACCCAGTTAAAAACACTTGGATCACAAGTGGATGTTCCCGTGTACTCGATTGAACAAAAAGACGCTGTTCGAGTCGCCAAAGAAGCTGTATCAATGGCTCGTAGTTTAGCTATGGATACCGTCATTATAGATACTGCTGGGCGTTTACACGTAGACGAAGAGATGATGAACGAAATTGCAGAAATAAAAAAACAGATCAACCCCTCTGAAATTCTATTTGTTGTAGATTCTATGACGGGCCAAGACGCTGTAAACACTGCAAAAGAGTTCAATGAGCGTATTAACTACGATGGAGTTGTTCTTACAAAATTAGATGGTGATACCCGCGGGGGAGCGGCGCTCTCTATTAAATCGGTTGTTAATAAACCTATTAAGTTTGTAGGCACTGGGGAAAAGTTAGATGCTTTAAGCCCCTTCTTCCCAGATCGTATGGCCCAACGTATTTTGGGCATGGGAGATGTGGTATCGTTAGTTGAGCGCGCTCAAAGAGAATTTGATGAAAAAGAAGCTCTGCAGCTTCAAAAGAAAATTCGCTCCAATAAATTTGACTTGGAAGATTTTCTCGATCAAATTCAAAAAGTTAAAAAGATGGGAGACTTAGGTGATCTCGTCAAAATGATTCCCGGCGCCAGCAAAGCAATAGAAGATGCAGAAATCAATGACGATGCGTTTAAGCCCGTTGAGTCCATTATCTATTCTATGACGCCGGAGGAGCGGCGGAATCCTGAAATACTAAACGGCTCTCGCCGTAAGCGTATTGCCTTGGGTTCCGGTAGAACTGTTAAAGAAATAAACGATTTAATTAAACAGTTTGATCAGATGAAGAAAATGATGAAAAACCTGTCGAATAAAGGAAAAACAGGGCGCGCGCTTCAAGGACTAAAAAACATGTCTTTTGGGCGATAAAGAGCATTAAATAAAAACTCAACTGAGGACAAATCATTGATTAAAATTAGACTACAACGTAAAGGGCGTATTCGTCGTCCTATCTATCATATCGTAGTTGCTGACAGCCGTTCACCTCGCGATGGCCGAATTATAGAACAAGTTGGCCGCTATGATGGTGTAACCGAGAAAAAAGAAACTATTATTAACGAAGAGCGGATCAGCTACTGGTTAGATCAAGGCGCTAAACCAACCGATGCAGTACAAAAAATTCTCCGCCATCAAGGTTTTCTTTATAAGCGTCACTTACAAATGTGGGGCAAAAGTGAAGAAGAAATTAATGCCGCGATTGAAGAGTGGAAAGCTAACCGCGAATCAAAAGAACAAGCGGAAGTCTCCCGGAAAGACCAGGTTCGCGCAAGCCTAATTGCTGAAGAGAAAGAAGTTAAAAAGCAAATAAAACAAAAAGTTAGCGCGGTTGCGGCCGAAATCGAGAAGGAAGCAGAAGAAACAGCAGCAGAGGCGGCCGCTGAGCAAGTGGAGCCTGCCGCCGAGGAAACAGCCGATCCAAAAACTGAAACTGAAACAGAGGCGGCCGCTGAACAAGTGGAGCCTGCCGCTGAGGAAACGGCCGATCCAAAAACTGAAACTGAGATAAAACAACAGTCCGGTAAAAAGTCTGTTGACATGTCGGCCAAAGAAGCGGTCAACCACATTGCTGCATCAGCCTTGGAAAATCTTGATGGTTTTGTAACAGACAGCGAGGTGCGTAAAACGGTTTTGGCTGCCTGGGAAGCAAAAAAAAACACTAAATAAAGCCTTGAATTAGTTCCATGAACAACTCAGGTCCCTCTGGATTTAAGAGCGTTGGCTATATAGATCGTGCCCACAGCCTTCACGGAGAGGTAAAGGTTGTTTGGGAGCTACCGGATCCCTCTGTTATAGATGATCAAGAGAACTTGTTAGTTTTTCTCAAAAATAACAGAGGTGATTTATATCCTTTACGGGCTCTGTCTTTTCGAAAAGAAAATAAACGGAACTCTACCTCGTTCTTTGTTAGATTTGATAAAATTGCTAATCGATCGCAAGCCGAAGCTATTCAGCATCGCCATTTATTTATTGATGCAAATCTCTATAATAACTGGTCGCACAATGATCCAGAAAAAAGTAAACGTTATGACGGTTTTACTGCCCTCGATGAACATGGCGATTTAATAGGTACTATAATTCCTGCCGACGTCCCAAGCGTTCAGCCCTTAGTTAACGTAGCGACTAACGAAGGGTCCTTGCTCATCCCATTAGTTGAACCCTATTTAGTAGAAATAAATACGACAAAGCAAACTATTGTTTTCTCGAATGTAAATAACCTAACGGGTTTATGATCCGCTTTGATATTATATCTGCCGTCCCCGCATTGTTAAGTGGCCCGCTAGACTATAGTATAGTTAAACGAGCCAAGGAAAAAAGTCTGGTGGATATTTATATTCACGACTTGCGAAATTTTACAAACGATAAGCACTTAAAAATAGATGATTACCCATATGGTGGCGATCCAGGGATGGTACTTAGCCCCCAGCCTATTTTCGACTGCATTAAATATCTTTGTGACCAGCGCTCATATGACGAGATAATATTTACAGCGCCAGATGGTGTGCCTTTTACGCAAAAAGAGGCTAACACATTAAGCCTTAAAAAAAACATTCTCATTCTTTGCGGGCACTACAAAGGTGTTGATCAGCGAATTAGAGAACATCTTATAACAAAAGAATACAGCATCGGAGATGTTGTTCTTTCCGGCGGCGAGCTCCCTGCGATGATGATCATTGACGCCATTGTCCGTTTATTACCCGGGGCTATAGGTGACGCAGGAAGCGCACTTAACGACTCCTTTCAAAATGGACTCCTTGAAGCCCCGGTGTACACGCGGCCAGCTAACTTCAACGGCTGGGTAGTTCCTGGTGTTCTTCGGTCGGGTAATCCAAAGAAAATTAAGCTCTGGCAAGATGAGCGGTCATTTCAAAAGACAAAAACTAAAAGAAAAGATTTATTAAAAGACGACTAAAAAGATTATTAACTTAACAATAGGTTAATGCCTATTACTTAATACCAAAGGTACTACTATGGACAAACTAAAATTAGTTGAACAAAGCCTAATTAACGACAACATACCCTCTTTTGCTGCTGGTGACACCGTTAATGTGCACTATCGCGTACGTGAAGGTGAAAAGGAAAGAATTCAGCAATACGAAGGGGTTGTATTATCAGTCCGCGGCAGTGGGCCAAATAAAACTTTCACCGTTCGAAAAATTAGTGGGAGTATTGGTGTAGAGCGTATATTTCCAATAAACTCACCTTTTATTGCAAAAATAGATGTAAAAAAACACGGAAAAGTTAGACGCTCTAAACTCTTTTATTTACGTGAATTACGTGGAAAAGCTGCAAGAATTAAAGAAAAAGAGTCTAAATAAAGCCTTTTTAAAACCCTTCGCTTTCAGCTTTTTTTGGGTTGAAACCATTCTTTATTAACTGTTATAACTTTCATTCATGAATATTATTTTATTTGGCCCCCCAGGAGCGGGTAAGGGCACGCAAGCCGAATATATAATACATCATTTTGGTATCGCCCATTTGTCAACTGGAAACATGTTTAGAACGGCTATACACAACAAAACACCACTGGGAATTAAAGTAAAAGCCATACTAGACTCTGGAGAGCTTGTTTCCGAT
>PCAT01000020.1 GCA_002730655.1 Balneola sp. | reverse complement strand
ATCTGGAGCGATAGCGTTATTTATTCTTGGAGCAGTGATTATACTTGGTACAAGTTCTCCTATTATTGGCTTACTATTTAATGAAAATCCTACTCCACCAGAAATAAGTTTTTATAATGATTGGAGCATGCCCATTTCGATAATTATGGCATTGATGACGGTTGTTGGGCAAATGTTATTTTGGCAAAAATACGATGCCGAATCTCTTTCATCTGCTTTAATTCAGCCTTTACTTGCAACTTCAGTCGCTACAATAATTTCAATAATGGTTTATGAGGTACGTAATTTCTATTACATGATTTACTTGTTTGCAGGATTCTTTGCAATTATTGGAAATTTTTGGGTGTTGTTTCGACTAGCTAAAAAAAAACCAAGACTTATTGGTGGAGCGACGACTCATATAGGCTTTGGCTTATTGTTAGTCGGTATTTTATTTTCGTCAGCCTACAATAAGCCTCTACTTGATGAACGGACTACTAATTACAATGAGCGTGTTCTTAACGGTGAAGTAACGGATGAAAAAGGATTCACCATCTCGCAGACGGTTGAAATGTTAGAACTAAAACTAGATGAGCCCAAGCTACTTAATAATCGTTATGAAATTTTATATAGCGGTTATTCCATTGATAATCAAAATAGGTTAGGTCAACAAACCTATGCTCTTAGCTTTACAGATTTAAAGAATGGGCAAACCTTCAAAATGAATCCTGAAGTCTATCCTATGTTAACTACGTCTACAGCTGAAAATATTCAATGGTCAGTAGACCCAGATGTACGAACTGGCTGGTTAAGCGATATCTATCTGTATGTTGCTGGTAGTTCATACATTGAAAATGTTAATAATCGTAATACTAAGGCAGCGAAAATACAGCCAATGCCATTTAATCAAGATTCTACAACGGTGTCTTTAGGCGGAAGTCAGGTGGGCCAAGGTGACGTGAGTCTAAGAGACAAGGAAGCTCAGGTAATCAGTTTTACAAGAGGACAGAGTAAAGAACTAGGTCCATTCTCATTTCAATTCAATGATTTTATCATGGTGGATTCGACTAATATTCCAACTGGTAAAGGAGTGGGCGTTAGAGCACAAATCGACTTTATTCATCTACCTAGCAACACAAAGTATAGTTTAGAACCTCTATTTGCTGTTTATAACGAAGAAGGCGAAAGTTTTACGGCTTCGTTTCCAGTAGAAATTGATGCCTATAATTTGTTGGTACGTTTTACCAAGCTCGATCCTGAGAGTGATAGTATTGAATTGAGTATTACAGGACTACCAGAAGGATCTGGTGATGAATGGATCCTCATTGTTGCAGAGAAAAAACCCTTGATTTCTGTTGTATGGGCGGGAACCTTCTTACTTATGATTGGTTTTAGTATCTCTATATTGCGACATTGGGGGCGAGAACGAAAAATGGCAGTTTAAATGAATATTTCTATCAAACAAGAATTTAAAAATGTTACTGCAGTGCTAACTCTGACATTCTTGATTAGTTATTCTATGCCAACTTTAGCTCAAATCTATATGGCAAAAAATGATCCATCAAATGCGCCACCGCTTAGTTCAAACGATACATCAAAGAATTCTTGGAGTGATACAGAATTTCTTTTGCAGGGTGACAATGACTTTTATGAACAAAAAAATCCAGCAATGGCATTGAGGCGTTCTTTCCTTTTTCCGGGTTGGGGTGAACACTATGCTAATTCTTCGGATTGGACCCGGGGCCAGTGGCATATGGCGGCAGACGTTTCATTAATCCTTTCGTACGTGGGTATTCGATATCGGGTATCATTTCTAGAAGATGAACTTGTAACTTTTGCGCAGAGTAATGCAGGAATTGATTTAACAAGTCGAGATCGGGAAATGTACTTGGCTGTATCCAATCATGATAACCTAGCTTTGTATAATGATTATCAATTAAGAACACGTAATTGGAACAAACGCTTGGAGCCAATTCCAGAAAATGAATGGAATTGGAGATCTAATTCTAGCAGAAGTCACTTTAATGATATGCGCGAGCGAGTTGATAAGAATAAAAATCAACTTCCGGCTTTAGTAACCTTAATGGTAATTAATCGTGTTATTAGCGGTATTCATGCGTTTGGATTGGTAAGAGATTCAAATAAAATAGGACTGCAAGCACATTTAGGATTAGTTTCGATCGGCTCAAATGCTATTGCTTCACATATTTTGGATTCAGACATAGATGGTTTGTCTAATAAGAGATTCTTAGGCTATTCTAAGGTGGTATTTGGTAACCAGATATCCTACCTAGATAAACAGCATATTAATCATATTCAACAGCTACAAGTAATCTTTTATACATTGAATCTTAGGATAAACTTATAAAATGTCCAGGTTTTTTTTATCCATTGAATTCGATGGAGCCTCTTTTTCGGGTTGGCAGATTCAGCCAGACACTCCAACTGTGGAGGGGACAATAGAACAAGCCCTTCATTTACTTTTTCAGCAGCCCATGGATATTATAGGTCAGGGTAGAACAGATGCATGCGTTAATGCAAAGGCACAAATTGCGCATATTGATATCAATCCCGAAGATTGGAATAGATTTAGAAAAACCACCTCCAGTAAAACTGAGGAGGATCACTCGTTGCTATGTCATCGGTTGAATCGAATACTTGGACCATCTATTTATATTTCCAATATTTGGGAGGTTAAAGAAGATGCCCATGCTCGTTTCGATGCTTTATATAGGAGCTATATGTATCGTATTGTAACTAAACCAAGTCCGTTGCGAGCTCATCATTCTTGGTATGCAGGGAATGATTGGGATTTAGAGGCACTTAATGAATTGGCAATTCAGATAGTAGGGGAACATGATTTTGATTTACTCTCAAAAACTAATCCTGAGAATTATACCACTTTGTGTACGATAGTTGAATCAAACTGGACTGTTGAGGGAGACGAGCTTTTTTATACAATCACTGCCAATCGCTTTTTGCGTAACATGGTTCGTAGGTTGGTTGGAACAATGTGGCATTTACAAGATTTAGATCTAAACTCATCGAGCACCTTACCTTGGATACATGATCTTAAAGATCATCAAATATTCACCGCACCCGCTCATGGATTGTGTCTTACTACGGTGCAATATCCTGAGGGAATTTTTATTTAGAATTTTAATAAAGGAAATAAGCAGCTCTGGTATATTTTTGTAGCTTACAATGTCGTTATAATTGTGAAATTTAATGTACGATTAGCAGCGGGTATAATGCCTGGCCCAGGATATGCGGATGCTCTTCTAGTAAAGAAGTAATTATTGGTCAAATTATTGATATCTAAATGAAGAGTTAAATAATCATTAATCGTATATTCATATGAAAAATCAATCACATAATAATCTGGTATTATTCCATATATACCTTGAGTAGATCTTTCGGTATTTGCTGCATCTGAAAATTGAAGTCCTGTAAACTGTGATTGTAAACTAAACGCCATTTTATTTTTTAGTATGTAAATACCTGTTTTGAAATTGTATTTAGGATTCTCTTCAATATAATTACCACTACTAACGAATGATTGTTGTCGATCATTAATTGCTACATATCTTCCCCGGTTAATTGATCCATTTAAATAAAAATTTAATGCATCGAATCTGTTAAGGATACTAAATGTGCTTAAACTTTTTTCATAATGAAATTCTAAACCAAAAATTTGTGCTGACCCAATATTTGTTCTCACTCGAAGCCCATCATCAATTATGTCTCCAATTTTGTTAGAATACCGTGTGTAAAAAAGAGAGAGATCATACTTTGATAGCGATTGGTTATCTTTTCTCATTCCTAGATCAATGGTATAACCCGATTCATCTTTTATCTCTTTATCTACGATTTGTGTCTTCGTTTGAATTTGAATATCTGAGAAGTTTATAGCACGATAGTTTGATGTTGCATTAGCATAAAATTCTGTAAACAAATTATTTCTAATTGATAAGCCAACGCCATAAATAAATATTCTCCGATTTTCAGATAGAGTATCTCTTATAATTTCCTCTACAAAATCTTCAAAACTATTTATCTTTTTATTGTATGTATAATAGCCATTAGATTCTGTTTTAATATATTCATATCTGAATCCTGGGATAAGGCTTATGTTCTTATTTAATCTAATGATAGACTCTAGAAATATTGCATTGTTATAGTTTGGAAATTTAAAATCGGATTTTGGTTTTGAAAAAATTGTTGTATCTAACTCACTAAAATCTGCGTCATATCCAGCACTACCTATTGCTTGTTTGAAATTAGTTTCGCCTCTATACAGTTTAGAACCCAATAGTATTGTATTATTTAAATTATT
This sequence comes from Balneola sp., assembly GCA_002730655.1. Classification (GTDB taxonomy): domain Bacteria; phylum Bacteroidota; class Rhodothermia; order Balneolales; family Balneolaceae; genus UBA1275. The sequence continues at coordinate 16,458 of PCAT01000020.1, read as the reverse complement.
TTTTAGAGGTATATCGTATTGAATACGCGTTTCGGTTCCAAGATTATCAAAACTACCATCTAATAAATCGCGATTCCCAATATTATCTATGACCGTAGGATCGTCTAATAATCCTATTGATTTTCTACTAGCAATAAGTCCATATATGGTATTATTTATCTTTAGTCTATTCAATGGAGAATATTCAATTTTATTTGAATAAAGATTCCAATTTACATTGAACCAATTTCGGTTTCTATTTGATAATTTTGGATTGATGTAGAAATTCTTATCAGTGAGTCCGCCAGGCTGCTGACTAACATAATTCATATGTGTATACTCAAGATATACTCGAAAACCTTTGCTAAATCTATAATTCATGGAAGCATAAAAGCCATACTGTTTGATACTTGAATTTTCTCTCCAACCGTCACCTTTTTTATGTTGCAAGTAAAGAAAATAATTTAGTTTCTTCGCCCCACCGTATAGGCTGTTGTATGAACTAAAGGTTCCATGATTATCATAGCTTTGTGATGATTCTACATTAATAGGATCGCTATTTTCTCCGTCTTTCATTATGAAATTTAGTAATCCACCAAACTGTGTTCCATATTGCAGCGCACCCGCACCTCTTACCAGTTGAATTTGATCCACTGCTTGTGATGGGGGGGTATAATAGCTTTCGGGATAACCTAGAGGATCAGCACTAATTTCATAGTTATTTTGTCGTGTATTAAAATTTGAAGATCTATTTGGGCTTAGACCTCTTCCCCCAATATCTAACTGCAATCCAAAATAGTCACTTTCCCATATATTTATACTTGATACTCTACTGTAAATTTGACGGGCATTGTTATTTGATTTATTTGCAACTAAATCCTTTAGATTAATAACATCAGATTTTTTTGCCTCATAAATGCCAAAATCCTCCACTGATCTGAGGAATCGAGTATTATATACACTATTTTGATTAAGAACAGTAATTTCTGATAATTGAACAGATTGGTAATTTACTATAAATACAATCTTTGTTGTTAAAGCTAAGTCAACAGCTATGCTGTCTGGTATTATGTTTAGTCCGCTCGCATATAACATAACAAGGCTAGGCTTTTTATAAGTAAATTTAAAATTGCCTAGACTATCACTGACTGAATACTGATTAATTTGACTAGAATATATCACAATGTCTGGTAGGTCGTTGCCTGAGGTATCTTGTACTTTACCTGACAAAATGAACTCTTGAGAGTAGATATAATTATTTTGACACATAAATAGAGTAGCAAAAATAAATAAAATTCTAAGACTTAAACTCATGTAGAAATTTATCAAGATTATTTTTGTATACATTTACGGTATCAATGAAAAATGGTTGACTTTTCCTTCCATTTAGAGACATTCTACTATGAATATTAATTACAGGTGGGTATCCATTAATTTTTTTGAATTCGTCGCCTACATAATTGACAAATTGTAAAATCATATCAGGTTGAGATTTCATTTGTTGTTGTTGAAATTTGCTTAGATATAAGTCTTGATCTAACTGATATTGGATTTTCTTATGTGGATCAATAACTACTATATTTGTGTAGCCGTTTTTTTCCATGAGCATGACCCTCCAACTAAATCGATAGCCAATTTCATCCCAATAAATGTTATTAGAAAAAATATGATACCTGAGTGGCATTAGAATCTGAATACCTAGGAATAAAACCATCAAATAGTATACAAAAATTACATTTTTTTTCTTTTTTCTTGTTATACGCTCTGATTTAGTTTCACGTTTTTTTATTGATAATAACTCTAAGCATTTATTATGGAAATTTAAGGGTAAAAAGATTGTAGTAGCTGCAATCATTATCATTGGAAACATTCCAATTCTTGGGAAAAGTATACCGGTCATTACATGAAACACAATGACTGCATAAAATGCATATTTTCGGGTTTTTTTGATCCACAAAAAGAGCCAAATGGTCAAATCATAAACGCAACCAACCCAGCTGAATAGTAATGCTGTGATTTTTAAATGAGTGAATTTGCCTATAATCGGTATACCAAATTTACCAGGGAGCCATGTATAAAGTGGCTGAGCATTTATGAGCCAATCCTTATTAATTTTTGCTAAACCTGCATAAAAATATACTATTGAGAGTTGGCACTTGATTAAAGTTATATGCCATTTTGAACATAGATTCGATTTTAATGAGGGATTAAAATAACAGTCTAGAGAAAACGCTCGATTCGCAGGTAGAAATATTAGATAGAAGGTAAGTATTGAAACTAGATAATAATGATTTAGATAATACGTTTTATCAATCAATTCTATATATGTGAAAAGCAAAAAAAAAGAGGCTGTACTAATACGATAAAATGCGCCAAATGTTATAAATATAGATAAGATTAAAAGAATTGTGAATATTATATATATGCCAACATCAGATAAAAAATCTATGTTGGGAATAAAATTAAAATGATATTCTGGGCTTATGTAGAGTTCTTCGATCCAACCATTTATCCAAAATCGCAGAATTGTTATAAATAGAGTTACCCCAATAAATATTCGGAACGTTATTAGGGGCGAAATATCTGTTGTTTCAAATGATTTATTTGTTAGTTTATTTACAATCTCTGTTAGCATTTTGTTTTATTTAAAGAAAACGCCTATTTTTCAAAACAGGCGTTTTAACGATTAGGTCATCGTATTTTGTTTAACTAACTAATAGCTTTTAAATAGTATTGTGGTTGAATGAAGAGAATAGTTTATAATTCCAACTATCTAACTAACTAATCACCATCGTTTTTACCATCAGCATCTTGTATGTTTAATAATGGAAACAGATCAGATTTCATTATTGTGATCAGCCCTTGAATAGCATCATATAAATCTGTATCTCCTGATATTGAGGTCCTTTCATCTATTTTCGAGTAAATTAAATCAAATTGTGATTTAATATCGGAATCCACTTCTGAGTGACCTCTGCTGATTAGTAGCCTATCATAACCTGAATTTATTAAATTATTTCTAGAGGTATTTCCACCAAGATATAAACCTTCCATTTCTTGGATAGATTCTTTTACTAATGATAGAGCAAATAAATCATTACCATCATATAGAGACTGGTAATATGCTTCAATTTTACTTGGGTCAGCCTCTATAGGTGAGTCAAGTGGACCTATTCTACCAATTGGTAAACCAACTTTATTTTCTCTTATGTGATCTTCATAGTAAGATAATGAACTATTAAGTTGGACATGAATAGAACTACCAATTTCTACACCGTCATTACTAATGAAATTTTCTTTTAAACTACCACCCCACATTTCATCTAATTGTACAGCTTTATTTTTTATTGACTCTGTCAATTTTAGTAGATATGAGCATTTTTTTTCATCTGATGTAAATAAATTTATAGTATTCTGAGATGAGTAAATGAGATAATCTATAGCAGGGAATCCATTGGCTCTTTTTTGGGATTCAGAAGAAAAATTATAAGTACTTGATATTATCGTATTTTTAAGTAATAGTGTATCTATTGGAAACAAATTAGTTGTGTTCACCAAGTCATAATTGATATTAGCATAATAATTATGCAGAGCTGCAGACTGAAATGATTTGTAAGTATTATGATAAGCATCTCTAAAACTATTTAGGTTACTATCATTTATTGAACTACAGAAATTGTTTGCTGATAAGTATAAGGTTTCAGTAGCGTCTTTATAGTTACTTATAGATGGAATTATAACATTATTAACCTGATTAGTTAATAACTCAGTATGATCATCTTGCCCGCTTAGGTCTAAAGCTCCTTCTTCGCCATCGCAACTAATAATAAAACATGCTAACAACAATGAGAGAAGAAGGGCTTGAAACCTTTTAAACTTGACAAAGATCATTTTAGAAATTTGCATCTTTAAAACCTGGGAATGATTGATCTAATATATTTATCGCAGAAGTCATTTGATCGTCAGTGACTGTCCACAAATTTATTCCATAGATTCCGTTTAATGAACTATCTGAGCTTGACCAGCCCATTGCAATTAATGCATTATGAGCTTCTTCGGCTGTTAATCGACCCTCTGAGTTGAATGACATTGCATATATAAATGCTAGTGCTTCAGATAAATGATGTATTTTGTCCGCATCAGATACATCAGCAATCGCATCATTTAGATAGTGCATAGCTGCTGCCGCTAATCCTGCTTCTACATATAATTTTATGTCTGCTCTTGCAGCAACAAATAAATCTTCATTGACACTTTCTTGCGAAGGTCCAAAGCCTTGGCCTGCTTTTAATACCGATCTACCAACGATAAAAGCATTCATTGCTGCTTGAGCCAAATTAACTCCGTATGCTGCTTCTGTTTCATCGCTAAAGTCAAAAGTATAGTTAGCTAAAAACATACCATCGCCACTTGAGGTGTTTCCAGAATTTGGATAGGTTGCTGCGTTTGCACCAAAGTAGCCAAATGCTTCGTCAAATTTGTGTTGACGGCTGGTACCATATGATGCATAGTTATCAATAGATGATTCATTATTCCCTAGTTCATTGTCTTTGCCAGCCTGAGAATCTCTAAGGTAGTCATCAACCATTTGATCATACATCATAGCACCATAAAGACCTTTCTCTAAAATTTGAGCATATTCCAACCCATTAGCGCTTACATGTCTCTTTTTACTACCAGTAGTAATCATTCCTGCTGTGCCATTTGATGCATCTACCGTATAATTTGTTTGACTTGATTGTACAAGTAAATCAGCTAAACTGGCAAAGTCATCAGCTACACTGGTATTACCAGCATCAAAATTTAATTCATCTATCTTAGTACGAATATTAGAACCGCCTTGTGCATCAGCACTATTAAACATATCATAGTTTTCATTTGCGATAGCTGCTTTTAGATCCCATTTAATTGGTTCATTTCTAGAGGAATCAGCAATTTCTTTGAGTTGGGCTAACCGGCGCTTTTGGCCATTATAAGCTCCAGGTGCTAAAGAACCCTCTATATCGTAAGATGAAGGAATAGTAAAATTTGTTAAGGCGATACTATTTATGTCACCTAGATTACTCTTTAAGAATCCAGCTTTATCTACTTCTTCTTCTGTGTTAGTAGTGCCGCAGTAACTCAGCGTTATTAATGCAATGAATAGTGTGAACAGTCGTGTTAGTGAATTCATCTTTTTTGAAATATTATTATTAAATTAAAGTATGTTATTTAGATTTATTCTTAATAACATACCTAATATAATACTTATAGAGACTAAATCTAAATAAATAACAAAAAAAATATCCCTTATAACCTAAAGGGTTAAATACAATATTTACTTATATATAGATGGAAAATAATGTTGTATACTTTGATGGATTTTGTAATCTTTGTAACGCGTTACTTCATTTCTTGATGAAGTATGATTCTGATAAAAATTTATTGTTTTCCTGGTCGAAATCAGATTACGCTGTATTAACCTTACCTGAGAATGTATTAGGGAACACTGAAACCAGTATTATATTTTATAGAGATGGAAATTTTTATAAAAAATCTGAGGCAATATTTGAAATATTAAAACAAATCAATTCGCCGATTAAATTTCTCTCTTACTTTTCATTCATTCCTTTAAAATATACTGACTACTTATATGATGTAATTTCAAAGAATAGGTATAAAATTTTTGGCAGAAAAAATGTTTGCACTATACCCAGTAACTTTGATGAGGATAGATTTAGAAATAACTCTCTCAAATCAGCTTAATTTTGACTAATTACATATTTATCATGAACATGTACTCTTAGGTACTGTTATCATTTTTCAGAACTCAAAATAATCTTTTTATTCCTTTGTTATAGGTTGTAATGAAGAAGCCTTTTAACTTTTTAAAGTTATATAATACATCTTCATCTCGAAAAAACACATCTCTGCTATTTTAAGGAAGCTAATCATCTCGTTCATATCTACATAGTAATTAGAGTTTACCTTTTGGCTAGCATACTTAACATCNATTTTTTAGCGCATATGGCTGATATAGAGTCTTCAAAAGCACTAATTATTAATGATATATCTTGAATTTTAAGAGCATTTGACAAAAAGAAAGCCTCAAAGGGAGATGGTGGGAGATATACCCCACGCTCCAGCATATGGTGAAAAATTTTTCTGAATAACTCTTTGTTAGTCGTATTGGCCCCCTTGAAGCCTGTCACCTTATGATCGCTATAGAAAATTCCAATCATAGATCCCACTCGATTTGTATAATTTGGAATATAATGGTCATCTAATACTTTTTTAAGTCCTCGTTCTAGAGTATTAGATTTTACTTCTAGTTCATCATATAACGATAAATTATCATGTAATTTCTTGAGTAGTGTGTATCCTGCTGCCATTGCCAATGGATTACCTGATAAAGTTCCCGCCTGGTATACTGGACCTGTTGGAGCGACAAAATCCATGATCTCTTTCTTCCCTGCGTAAGCTCCTACTGGAAGTCCTGCACCTATAATTTTACCATAGGTAACTATATCTGCTGTTATGCCATATATCTCCTGTGCTCCGCCAAATGCCACCCGGAATCCAGTCATTACTTCGTCAAAAATTAGTACGGTATCATGATAATCACATAGTGAGCGAAGTCCTTCTAAAAAACCTTCTTCAGGAGGTATACAGCCCATATTTCCTGCTATGGGTTCTAGTATAATGGCTGCAACTTTGTTTTTATTGGCTTTTAGTAATTCTTCAACTTCATCTAGATCATTGAATTCAGCAATGAGCGTATCCCTAGCTGTTCCAGGTGTAACCCCTGGACTACTGGGATGTCCCATTGTAAGAGCGCCACTTCCCGCCTCAATTAGAAAAGAATCACCGTGCCCATGATAACATCCTTTGAATTTGATAATTTTATCCCTGCCTGTATAACCGCGTGCGACACGGATTGCACTCATACAGGCTTCTGTACCGGAGTTAACCATTCTGATCTTATCAATACCCTTTATAGTATCAGTAATAAGGTCTGCAATCTCTATCTCAAGTCGAGTAGGGGCTCCAAAAGAAGTGGAGTTTTTGGCCGTTTCAGTAACTGCTTTTAAAACATCGGGATCGGCATGACCCAGCAACATTGGACCCCAAGAGCTGATCAGATCAATATATTTATTTCCATCTTCATCATATAAGTAAGCACCTTCAGCTTTTCTGATAAACAAAGGAGAACCTCCAACGCTATTAAAGGCTCTGACTGGTGAATTAACACCTCCTGGAATTATATTTTTAGCCTTTTTATAAAGTTCTTTACTTGTATTAATGTTCATCTATTTACTTTCATTTAGTAATTTGACTGCCTGTTTAGCAAAGTATGTTACGATTAGACTAGCACCGGCTCTTTTGAACGAGATCAGTGATTCCATTATCACCTCATTTTCATTTAACCAACCTTTTTCTGCTGCTGCTTTTATCATTGAATACTCACCCGAAACATGATAAACAGAAACGGGAGTTTCTAATTCATCACTGACAGCCTTTAGTATATCAAGATAGGGCTGACCTGGTTTGATCATGATAATGTCTGCTCCTTCTTGTATATCCATCCGTGCTTCGACCAATGCTTCTTTACTGTTTGCCGGATCCATCTGATAGGTTTTTTTGTCACCGAATCCGGGTGCTGAATCTAGCGCGTCACGGAATGGGCCATAAAAAGAAGAGGCATATTTAACACTGTATGCCATGATACCTGTATTTTCGTATCCGTTTTGATCCAGTTTTTTTCTTATTAAGTCTATACGTCCGTCCATCATATCGGAGGGTGCGACCATGTCTACACCGGCACATGCATGGCTCAGAGCTATCTGTGCTAGTAATTCGGCACTGATATCATTTACTATTTCATTGTCCTTTACAATACCATCATGGCCATAGGATGAATATGGATCTAGTGCTACATCAGACATAACGAACAGATCCGAATAATATTTTTTTATATGCTTGATAGCCCTTTGCATAAGCCCGTCATCACGGAGAGGCTCTGTTCCTTTGTTGTCCTTTTTATCTTCTGGTACCTTTACAAACAACAATACAGATCTAATTCCCAGTTCAGTAATCTCATCGAGTTCGTAATTCAAACGATCCAGTGAATACCGAAAGTAACCAGGCATACTGGGTATTTCATCTTTTACATTTTCACCCTCAGTTATAAATAGAGGAACCATAAAATCATCAGGACTGAGTTGATTTTCCCGAACCATGCTTCTAATTGCTTCAGATTTTCGGTTACGTCTTAAACGTGTTCCTGGATATCTCATGTTTATTCTAATTATTTTGGAGATTAAGCCAGTCCACTTCTTTTAGGTGGTCAAGCATTTGCTGTTCTTTAGAACCGGGTTTGGGCTTATGATTATACCGCCATTGCACATGTGGTGGCAGGCTCATAAAAATAGATTCAATCCGCCCTTTTGTTTTAAGTCCAAATAGGGTGCCGCGGTCGTGGATTAGGTTGAATTCTACATAGCGTCCGCGTCGGATTTCCTGCCAGTCCCGGTTTTGCTGATTGTAATTGATATCTTTTCTCAGATTAACAATTGGAATATAAGCATCTATAAATCCCAAGCCTGCATTGTAAGCAAATTCGTAAAGGTCTTGTGCAGAAGTATCTTCATTTGCCCTTACGTGATCGAAGAAAATACCACCTATTCCTCTAGCCTCATTCCGATGATGATTGAAAAAATATTCATCACATGCTTTCTTGAAGCGGGGATAAAAAGCTGGGTGAGTTAGATCACAAATTGCTTTATGAATTTGGTGAAAGTGAACAGCATCTTCTTTAAAGAGGTAATAAGGGGTTAGATCAGCTCCGCCTCCGAACCACTGGTCTATTATTTCACTAGAATCTTTATTATAAAGTTCAAAGTAGCGGTAGTTGGCATGAACGGTAGGCACATAGGGATTTTGGGGATGAAGAACTAGTGATATACCGCTCGCAAAAAAATCAGATGTTTCCTCATTAAGATTTTGCTGAAGGGCTTCAGGTAGCGGACCTGATACAGCTGAAATATTAACACCACCTTTTTCAAATACTTTCCCATTCTCAATTATACGGGTACTCCCAAACCCAAATTTTTCCCTCTTCCAGTCGTCGATTTGAAATTCAGCCTCTCCGTCTGCTTTTTCAATTGCTCCGGTGATTTTGACCTGGAGTTTTTTGATAAGTTCCGTGAATTCTTTCCGTTTAGAGTCAAAGTATTTCATGAGGGGGATTGATAATTTTTTATAGCATCCACAAAGGCTCTTGCGTTATCTACAGGAACATTAGGTAGGATACCATGTCCCAAGTTGGCGATAAATCGATGTGTACCAAAACGCTCGATCATTTCCGTTACTTCTTTAGTTATAATATTGGGCGTGCACATCAGCTTAGACGGATCATAATTACCTTGCACAGTCTTATTTCCGGCTAAAAAACGAGCATTCTCAGGAGTACATCCCCAGCTGATCCCAAATCCTTTTATGCCTTTGTCTTGAAAATTTGGATAACACCATTCAGCGTCCTTAGCAAATAAAATCATTGGTACTCCATAATCCTCACTTACAATTTGTTTTAGAAAGGGGTAAGCGTGGGTCATGAAGTCGTCTGGACCAAGTGCTGCCGCCCAGGATTCAAATATCTGTAAGACCTGTGCTCCTGCTTTTACCTGCTCATGAAAGTATTCGATTGTCTGATTTGTAAGTATCTGCAGCACTTGATGGGCTGATTTTGGTTCCGAAAAAATAAATTGTTTTGCCAAAGAAAAAGTTTTGGATCCTTGTCCCTCCACCAAATAGCAGAAGAGAGTCCAAGGTCCGCCAGCAAAACCGATTAGCGGAACTCGGCCATTCAGCTCCTGGCGAGTCAGGCTTAGTGCTTTATATACATAATCAAGAGATTCTTTAGCAGGATGGATTGTAATCTTCTTCATATCCTTTGAGGATCGTATAGGAAAAGGGATATAAGGACCGAAGCCAGGTTTTAGTTGGACTTCTATACCTAGACATTCTAGAATGACTAGTATATCAGAAAATAAAATGGCTGCATCCGTTCCAATTATATCGATTGGTTGTAGTGTAATCTCACAGGCTAGTTCCGGAGTTTTAACGCGCTCAAAAAAAGAATACTTCTTACTAAGCTCCATGTATTCAGGTAAATATCTACCTGCCTGCCTCATCATCCAAACAGGAGGGCGTGGAGTCTTTTTGCTTTCAAGTGTATCTGTTAATAAAGTATTATGTAAATCCGGAAATTTATTCATTTAATATGTTCTTCAATAGTTTTGACTAGATGTTCAAAAGTTGCTTTATCGGTGACTATCACCTTATTAAAACCTGACTTCGTTGCTGCTATACCGGTGGTCTTTCCGATACAAAATACCGGTGTCTCATTCGAAGGAGTATTAGACTCAATAAAAGCATGAACTACTGATGGGCTCATAAAAACAAATCCGTCATAAAGATCTAGTGAAACTTTTTCTTTTCTTTTATCTGTTTTATAGACAACAATACCTTTTGCATTCAGCCCATTCTTTTTTAGTGTATTAACTAGATATTTAGGGGATAAATCACCTTTAAAATGAGTGATTCGGTCAGCGTTACTTTCCAGTATTAATTCAATTAATGCCTTCGAATTATATTCATTTGGAAAACAAATCAAAGATGACAGCTCGTGATCATTGATAACAGAAGCTGTTTTTGGGCCTACACAAAATATCGTCTTAGGTGTATTCAGTTTATTATGATGTTTAAAAACGGTTTTTACAGCTTTTTTACTAGTGAAAACCCAATATTCAGAATCTTGAGTAGTTTTAGGGAGCCATTCATTTGTATGCACTTCTTTAAAGGATATAAAATTAATTATATCATAATCGAAAGAAGCAGTATTCAATAGGTGATTCTGGTAAGTTTCAGAGAGTGGATTACAAAATAAAACGGTTGGATACGACATATTTTCAACGTTCTAAGAGTTTAAACGCACCGTCTTCAATCAGTTTTTTTGCGAGATGTTTACCCCATTCTAGATTATATTTATTTACGTGGAGATTCTCATGGATCTCCAATTTTTCACCGCCATCCTTTGATAATATCGCTCCATTAAATGAGAAAATGCCATCTTTATAGGTGGTTAAAGCTCCGACAGGGGAGGAGCATCCCGACCCAAGTGTATTCAAAAACAAGCGCTCGGTATCTACACATTTTCTGATAAATTCATCTTCTAGCATTCTAAAGATAGAGAGGTTTTTTTCATCATTGCTTCTGCATACTATTCCCAATGCTCCCTGAGAGGGTGCAGGCAACATCCAATCCAAAGTTTCTGATATCCGATCACTTAGTCTCAGTCGCTTTAGTCCAGCAAAAGCAAATATTCCACCTGTCCAGTTATTTTTGTCCACTTTAACAATGCGTGTCTGTACGTTCCCCCTGAGTCCAGTGATTTTGTAATTTGGATATTTATTTAACCAAAATGCTTTTCGCCGGACACTGCCTGTGGCAATTATATTTTTATTTGAGTTTTGTCTCTTCAATGGCCTGACTAACACATCTAAGGGGTTTTCGCGGGTAGGAACACTTGCTAGGGTTAGATTTTCTTCAAATTCAGTGGGTACATCTTTTAAAGAATGGACTGCGAGATCGATATCTTTATTAAGCAGTGCAATATCTAGTGCTTTGGTAAAGACCCCTTTATCTCCAAGCTTATGAATAGGGATATCTAGAATCTTATCTCCGAATGACTCAATTTCAATAATTTCTGACACATATCCTGATTTTTTTAGTAACTGCTGGACATAATTGGCCTGCCAGAGAGCAAGTTTACTTCTTCGGGTGCCTATTCTAAGCATCCTGTTCTACTTTTTGGTACTCCTGGTTAAGCCGATCGATATGCACAGCTAAGATTTTCTTTTTGACACGGTCAGTGATCTTCTCCAGTTGATTAAAGGTTTCAGGATCTACTTTATTTCGTACTTTTTGGAGTTCCTCTTTTGTAATACTGTTTAATTTGTAATCGACCTCTTTAATGTGTGGTAGTAGGAACCTGGACCGGTCAATATTATTTTTATACGCTTTAAATTCCTCGTGGATAATATTCTCAAGGATTGGAATAGCCTTTTTCCTTTTTTCCAAAGCTTTTTGATTTACTTTACTAATTGAATCCATGTCAATCAGTGTGATTCCATTGATTTCGCTCACTTCATGCGCTACATTACGGGGAACAGATAAATCAATGATGAGCTTTTCCTTTTGAAAATTTGTAAAATTTTTAGGGGTTAGAATGGGTTCAAGAGCTCTTGTTGCAGTTATGATTAGATCAGCGCTATGAATTTCATGTTCTAGTTTTGAAAATGAACTAATCTTAATATCTAAAGAATCTGCAAGATTCTTAGCACGTTTGATAGAACGATTTATAACCGAGATATGCCTAGCACCATTAGAAATCAGATTTTTACAGGATACTTTCCCCATTTTGCCGGCGCCAATAAGCAGAATTTTGATATTGGATATATTTTCAAAATGCTCGAGGGCACGCTGTGTTACTTCATATCCAACTGATACATTTCCTCTGCCAAAGTCGGTCTCTGATCGACTTCTTTTGTGAGCTTTAAATATGGATTGAACTAGCTGATGGAACTCACCAGAGAGTTGTTCCTTTCTAGATTCATTATATGCTTTTTTTAATTGTTGTATGATTTGCGAGTCTCCCAATACTTGGGAATCCATACCTAATCCTACTCTGTAAATATGACGAATTGCATCGTCATTAGATAGCACATATCCATGTTCTTCTAGAAACGTAGAATCAATGTCAATTGAGCAGCATAAAGCCTCTACCAATATTTTAGGTTCACAAAACCCAAATATTTCAGTTCTGTTACAAGTTTCGAGTGTGAGTACCCCTCCAGGGACTTGTTTTGTGTATTGTTTAAGCCTCTTTTTCCTGTTTTTGTCTAAATAAAATAACTCACGTATTGAGACCCCACTTTTCCAGTGAGAAATGCCAACAACAGAAAATCTCATTAATTATTTGAGTTTGAATATTAGTTAGTACAAATAAAAATATAAAACGAATATGAAGATAATATGAAGATTATTTCATGTTTGACCAAGTTAGCTGTTGAGCAGTTAGTTTTGCTTGTTTTATACAGTCTGGAATACTCACTCCCCAGAGGTAGTTACCTCCGATTGTGAAGTTTTTGTGCATTTTCATGAAGTCATTAACTGCAGATCTCATTTTCCAGTATCCAAGATTTTGCTGAGGAATTGCTTTTTCCCAATAGATATGATCTGAATGAATTGGTTCAGCATTAATATTCATGATTCTAGAGAATTCCTGAATGATTTTATTCTGAGTTTCTGTTATCTCATTCTTTTGGATTATTTTATGTGCTCCACCTGCAAGAAGAGTATACTGCTTCTGCCCTTCTGGAGCATGAGAAGGAAAGATACTCGATTTCCAGATTGCTCCTAAAAGATCAAATCCTTCAATACGAGGTACAAGAAACCCAAATGCATCAGTATTGTTTGGAATATCTTTATTTGAATAAGTTACACTTGTTGAAAGGACTGCAGGATAATGAATTTTTTCTAGATGATTTGACAAATCAGGAGCATATTCACAGATGAGTGACGATAATACATAAGCAGGTAGACAACTAAGTACCTGATCAAAAATAAAAATATCGTTTTCAGTAGTAACTTTCACATGATCATCCATAAACTCAAGGCAAGTGACTTTTGTATGAATTAATTCTTCACTTAGTTTTTCGGCTAGACGATTAGGCAATGTTTGTAGTCCATTGCGAAAATTAAAAACGGCTTGTTCTTGAGAGTCACTTTTAATCTTATTTTTAAAAAGTATGCTTAAAAAAAGAGATCTGTATTCTGATTCACATCGAGCAAATTCTGGTAAAATTTCAGTTTTACTTAACTTCTCGATATCACCAGCATAAATGCCAGACAAAATTGGATCTGCTAGATAATTTACAGCCTCTTTGCCAAGTCTTCTTCTTAGAAAGCTTCCAACACTTTCTTCCTGATTCTTTCCAATAGGCTGAAAAGGTTCAGCAAAAAATCTTAGCTTAGCTTTTAGGCTTAGCAAGTCAGTTTTCAAGAGTGAAGTAAGTGATGGCTTAATGAACTTTAATTTACTGTTGCGCACAATACTTCGAGTTTTGAATGCTTTAGATATCATTAACAGTTCATCCTTAAGCCCAAGTTCGGATATCAGCTGTAAAAGTTCACCAGATTTATCACGCAGAGAGTTTGGCCCTAGGTCAAGTACAAGACCCTGTTTCAGCTCAGTTCTGATCGCACCCCCAGGAGTTTCTTTTTCAAAAAGAGTCACTTCAGCACCGCCTTGCTTTAGAAACCATGCTGCCGCAAGGCCAGAGATTCCACCACCAAGTACTCCTATACTTGGCATTAGGTAGTGGTTATTTCTGTTATCCTTTCCTCTTTGTTAAGTACAGTAAGTGACCATTTTTCAAGTGTATGAATCCATAGGTCATGGTCGTTGATACAAGGGATTAGTTTGAGCTCTTTTCCGCCAGCTTCCATGAATTCTTCCTCTCCACGTATTCCGATTTCTTCTAAAGTTTCGATACAATCAGAAATAAATGCAGGGCAGACTACAGCCACTTTTTTGATCCCTTCTTCAGCTAGGCGTTCGAGCTCTTTATCAGTAGCAGGTGTTAACCACGGATCTATTCCCAACTTAGATTGAAAGGCATTACTGTAAGTGAAAGACATTGAATCCAGATTAAGGTATTGTGCCACATTCTTTGTGGTCATGATATCATGATGGCGATAGCAATATGTATGGGCCACTGAGGTTACATTGCAGCAATCGTTACATTTTAGGCAATGTTCACCGGTTATATCTCGCTTTTTGATATGACGCTCTGGAACTCCATGATAAGAAAAAATCAGGTGATCGAGATCATCGGTAAGATGAGGACGCATTGATTCACCAAGTGCTTTGATATAGTCAGGGTCATTATAAAAAGGATTCTTAAGTCTCAGTTTTAGATGTGGAAAATATTCTTTGATTACTTCTTTAGCTTTTTCTGTCACGGTTTCGGTTGTTGCCATAGCATACTGTGGATAAAGGGGTACCAGAAAAATCTCTTCCAAGTCTACATTATCTTGTAGAAGATCTTCAATTCCCTTTTTTATGGAAGGATTACCATACCTCATTCCAATAGATACCGGGATTTTATCTCCAAGACGGTTCTTAAGTTTATTACAAACCTGTTCTGTAATAACAACCAATGGAGAACCTTCATCCCACCAGATTAACTCATATGCTTCTCCTGACTCTTTGGGGCGAATATTTAGTAT
The DNA here is from genome assembly GCA_002730655.1 of Balneola sp. GTDB lineage: Bacteria > Bacteroidota > Rhodothermia > Balneolales > Balneolaceae > UBA1275. The sequence continues at coordinate 1,146 of PCAT01000020.1, read as the reverse complement.
AATACCTTCAACTAAGAGCTTGCGTAAAGGCTTGGGCAGATCAATAACTCGTTCATCTAAAAGGAATTCACGGAGATACTCTTTTACGTCAGCAGGTTCGTATGTGTCAGGTGAACCTAAATTAACTAGCAGAATACCGGTTTTCGATTTAGTTGTATAGTTCAATGTCTTTATTGCCTATAGTTTTAAATTATATATACAATAACGTAAATTGTTGATTAATTGTGAAGATTATATGAACTCACTAACTATTATTGGATGTGGTTGGCTAGGCACCCTAGTGGCTGTCAATTTCATTAAAAAAAGTTGCAAGGTATTTGGTACAACCACCACTAAGAATAGGCTACCTGAACTGCAAGAGAGAGGTATAATACCTATGCTGATAGAAATACATCAGGGTACAGAGTTATCTCTTCCAGATACTGAAACTGTACTGATTGCATTTCCACCTGGAAGAGGGAAAAAACGGGGTAAGTATCCAGCTAAAATCAGAGCGCTTGCTAATGGATTGAAAGGCAAATCAAGTCAGATTATAATGTGCAGTTCCACGTCAGTCTATCAGGGAATGTATGGAAGTGTTCAAGAATCAGATGCAAAATCGAATAAAAATAATGAGAATATAGTCATAGCTGCTGAAGGTGAGCTACTGACTCAAATTGAAGACGCAGTGATATTAAGATTAGGTGGTTTAATAGGAAATGAGAGACATCCTATTAAATACCTCGCAGGCCTAAAAAGAATAAAAAATGGAGACGCACCAGTTAACCTTGTTCATGGTGAAGATGTTTCTGCTGCCGTTGAGATTTTAGTCGATAATGATGTTCGAAAACAAGTTTATAATTTAGTTTCTCCAAATCATCCTTCTAGAAAAAATTATTATACTAGGGTTGCCGAACAAATGAAATTGGATGCTCCTGAATTCGAAATAGGTGGTAGTAAATGTAAATTAGTTACATCAACAAAATTTATTGATCACTTTGGACATGAATTTAAAAATCTATGATCTAGATTACGCGACTAGATCCTAAAGAAAATTCAGAGCCAGCTTTTTTTAAGTGGATGTTGCAGAAGGGGCCACATACTATCTTGTAATATTTTCATAGTCAAAACGTCAAAATATTGCATAAAAATTAATTGTTTATACAA
>PCAT01000019.1 GCA_002730655.1 Balneola sp. | reverse complement strand
AGTTACCTACTAGTCACCAGCACTTGTACCCCTTCTATGGCTTATAAGACTTTACAAGGGCAAGCTCAGGGATCTACTTATACCATCCGATTTGAGGCACCTAAAACCTTCGATGTAAAACAATTACACACGGAAGTGGGTCAATTATTAACCTGTATTGATGAATCCATGAGTACGTATTTAGAAAGCTCCATTATTTCTGGATTGAACCGATCCGAAGGAGATTGGTTTCAGGTAGATGATTTATTCATGAGGGTCTTGTTATCAGCAATTGATGTGGCGCAAGAAACCGAAGGAGCTTTTGATCCTACTATAGGGTCAGTTGTTCAGTTATGGGGGTTCGGCTTTGATGAAATTCGAGGAGATATTAGTGAACAAAACATACAAAAAGCCCTTGTAAGAACTGGTTTTGAACAAATTAATGTTGATTCTCTAAGGACTAGCGTGAGGATTCCTAAAGAGTTTTCTATAGATTTTAACGCCATAGCTCAGGGCTTTAGTGTGGATACATTAGCCTTATTGCTAGAATCAAAAGGCATTAAAGATTATTATGTAGAATTGGGTGGAGAAGTCCGAGCTCATGGTTATAATGCCCAAGGAGAGTATTGGAAAATAGGTATTGATAGGCCCAATGATGTATCCACTGCTGGTAGAGAATTGCACACAATTATTTCTATGAATAATCAATCCTTAGCTACATCAGGAAACTATCGAAAATATTGGGTGGAAGAACAGACAGGTATCAAATATGCCCATACTATTAATCCAAAAACAGGTCGTCCCGCGATGAATCAATTATTGAGCGCTAGTATACTACATGCTGAGGCGACTATGGCAGACGCCTACGCTACTGTATGTATGGTTTGGGGGCACTTACGATGCATTGAGTTTTTGGAAGATAATGCGGAGTATTCAGGAATACTCATTTATACTGATGATGGAGAGAATTGGCATACTTATTACAGTCCAGAGCTGAATATTTCGATGGTTCAGACAAACTAGGTTCAACAAACTATTATTTAGAACTTTGAAACTTTCCTAAACAAAAGGGCTAAATTCGGGCTCTTCTTTTCTTCGATTAGAAGGCGTTTGATCTTCACTTTTACACTTTTGGTCAGGTAATGCCCCGCATAAACTACAAACTTCTCCTTCTTCATTTAGAAAAGGGCTATTACTTGCACAGGTACCTGCAAATTTCCCATCTTTTTTTGCCCAAATTTTAATAGCTATACCGGCAAAACCAATACCTAGAAAGGTGATAGCTAGTAAAAGTGTGGCAAAAAATACATCCATTAATGTAATAGTTTAGTTTAGAAAAGTTTGCTTAAAACAACTATTAAAAATCGCACTATTTTTGTTAAATGACAATATAAGTTCATTATAGATAGTGAGTTCACTAAGTAAAATAGGTGCTTATGAGCGTGTTTTTCACTATATTTATTATTTACTAAATGTGCATGCGCCCGTAGCTCAACTGGATAGAGTACCAGGTTTCGGCCCTGGGGGTTGGGGGTTCGAACCCTCCCGGGCGCACAACTAATTTAAGCTAAGTAACATAATTACATTTATGATGAGGATACTTTTCTTATATAAATTGGTCATAATTAAGCTTAAAATAAATGCTCTTTAATACATGTTAAAACGAATCGTTTCTTTTTTATTTACTTTACTAATCGTGTCCTTGGTAGGGTCCTTCATTTTCGATATGTCAATAGTGGTTGCCCAAGTAGCCGTAAAAACACCTCTCCAAGAACCCATGGAACAAAGATGGGCTTTGGCATTGCATGGAGGAGCAGGTTATGTATCACCTGACATGCCAGAAGAGAGAAAGAAGCGTTATATGGCCGCCTTAGATTCTGCATTAGCCATAGGGGTAGATATTTTAGATCAAGGTGGATCATCATTAGATGCCGTTGAGCAGACCGTTCGTTTTTTAGAGGACAACCCATTATTTAATGCCGGTCGTGGGGCAGTTTTTACCAGTGAAGGAAAAAATGAGTTAGATGCGGCCATAATGGATGGCTCGCAGATGAACGCAGGAGCAGCAACGGGTTTGACAACAGTCAAACATCCAATATCATTGGCTCGAATTATCATGGAAGAATCGAGACATATTTTATTTGCAGGAGATGGTGCCGAGCAGTTTGCTGATCAAACCACAGTCGAGCGCGTCGAATCAGAATATTTTAGAGTGCCAGCGCGGTATGAAGCTTGGAAGCGAGCCAATGAATCCCAGGGGTATTTCGAATCAAGTCCAAATAATGGGTGGAAAATGGGAACAGTTGGTTGCGTGGCCGTAGATAAAACGGGCCGCTTAGTAGCGGGAACATCAACAGGGGGAATGACTAATAAGATGTATGGCCGAGTAGGAGACGTGCCTATAATTGGATCGGGAACCTATGCCGATGATCAAGTAGCGGTGTCCGCAACAGGTTGGGGGGAACGTATTATGCTAAATGTTTCTGCTCATCGGTTAGCCAGTCATATGCGATATACTGGAGCTAGTTTGAATGAGTCGATGTATTATTTAGTCTATGAATTATTGAACGAAGGAGAAGCTGGTTTTATCGCAGTAGATCGAGAGGGGAATATTTCAATGGAAACTAATACAGGCTCTATGTTTCGTGCTTCTCAAAGCGAAGGTGGTGAGAAGACCATAGCTATTTGGAAATAGTTCTTTATCCTTGATAAAAACGATCACGTAACTCTTGGACATAAACACCAATATCGTTTCGCAACTCATGGAAATGCTCATGAAACACTAAGTACTCGGATTTTTTGAATAAATTTCTTCCTTTAAGTTGTGCTAGATGATCTAACCCGTAGTTTGCATATAATAAAGACCGTTTAGTGTATGCAATGTTCGCTCCTATGTATTCTTGGTCAAATCCAAAAGAGTATCCTCCTGCAAGTTTAGCACCTATTTTTAATGTTTTTTCAACAAAATCGTCAATTTCACCGCTTTGGTGTTTCTCATTTATCGATAGTGCCCATNTNAAGATGTCAATGGCAAGGTTTTTGGANCGAGAGTAGATNCGTAGATTATNTAAACTTCCGTAATTAGAATAGGCAAAGTCTTCACTTAGTGCTTTCCATTCTTCCCCTTCGTCAAATTCCTCAATAGAATTATATGGAAATTCGTCTTCATCAAACTCATCTTCCTCTTCCCAATCTTCGTCATCTGGGAAATAGGCTTCATCAAGTAATAACTCCTCTTCTACATAGGCTTCGAATGCGTCATCTTCGTTAACACTTTCTTCGAGTAATGTTATCCAACGAGGGGTGGAACCTCCACTAGGATCCGTAGTGATAAATTTCCTTAATTGATGAGTCTTTTTTTCTACTTCCGAAATATGCGCATCCCATTGGCGCTCGTCCCAAAGTTCATCGTCGGAATGGCTGTATTGCATATGAATGGAGCAATATTGTTTAATGTTTTAACAAAAAAGCTGAATTTAGCACCTTTAGTCAAGAGCAAGTGGAAAAATACGGTTTTTTGTGGATAAATAAGTGTGTCAGTTGAAAGAAAGATGTAATCAGCAAAGCAATCACAGAAAACTATAGCCGTTCCAACATGCCAACCACTATACATGTTAGTTGCGGTTTTGCAATTGCGGCTGCATTTAATACATCATTTAGGCTCACGGGTTCAAGAGAATCGGGGAAACATTCATCGGTGATGACCGAAATCCCAAGCACTTTCATGCCCATATGTACTGCTGCAATGACTTCTGGTACGGTGGACATACCCACTACGTCAGCACCTAATTGTCGCATATATCGGTATTCAGCTTTGGTTTCGAGCATTGGTCCGGATACAGCTAAATATACTCCTTGATGTATTTTTATTCCTGCATCAAGGGCAACTTGATTAGCAGCGACCAATAAATGCTTTGTATAAGGTTGGGACATATCTGGGAATCGAGGGCCTAAATCAGGATCATTGGCACCAATTAATGGGTTATCTCCTAAGAAATTAATATGGTCATTAATGAGCATGATATCGCCACGCTCAAAATTGGGATTTAATCCGCCGCAGGCATTGCTTACTAACAATGTTTGTGTTCCTAACATTTTGGCTACTCGGATCGGGAAGACAATTTGGTTCATTGAATAGCCCTCATAATAATGAAATCGACCTTGCATTGCCATTACAGGTTTACCTCCTAGGTATCCCATTAATAACTTTCCGGTATGACTTTCTACTGTGGACACAGGAAAGTGCGGAATATCCTTGTAGGGCAATTCTAATTCGATGGTCATTTCTTCCGCTAATTCTCCTAGGCCGGTTCCTAGTATAAGTAAATATTCTGGGTTAATGGGTAGGTGTTCTTTAATGAATGAGACGGCCTCGGCTCGTTGAATTCTCGCTTGTTCTATTGTATTAGTTGACATGTGGCAAATGGATTAGTCTAATTCGTCAAGGAAGGTATTCATAAAATCATCATCATCTAGAATGGAACTCGTGGAGTTTTTCTTTTTTTTAGAAGAATTAGATTTAGATTCTTCTTCCTGGTCGCTGTTAAATGCATCAGAAGTTTCAGTATCGTGGCTAAGATGGTTTTCTTTTTTATTCTTATCTGATGCAGAGGAGGAACCTTCTTTATTTTGGCCAACTTCATTTGAAGTAGACGCGGATAAATTCGATTCTTCAATTGGATCAAAAATATGAAATTTATTAGCAGCAAACTTTTCAACCATACTTGAATTATTTTCTAAAAATTGTTGAAAGCTTTGAATCATCTCATCGCGGCGTTCGAGTAATCGAATCATCTCTTGCCGTATTGAAGACCGTTGTTGCCGTGCTTCTTGAGTTATTCGTTCGGCCTCCATATAAGCTCTGTCTGTTGCGGTTTTAGCCTCATTTCTAGCCTGCTCCATTTTTTGGGTAACTGATTCTTTTGTAGTTTTCAGGGTTTCATGCATCGCCTGTTCTACTTTCTCGTAGTGGGAAATCCTCTTATTTAGGCCTTCTATTTGCTCTTGTAATTCATTGTTTTTTTGATGAAGCTGTTCAACTTCACTGGCTAATAAGGCCAAAAATGTTTCAACCTCTCCTATATCATAACCTCGAAGTGATTTATCGAATTGATGCTGTTTAATTTCGAGCGGTGTTAATTTCATAGTGCTTATTCTTTCGTTGTTTTTAGAAACTAGTCATCATCTTGTTATTCATCAGAAGACTTTTTAATGACTTTACTTTCCAAATGTTCTATGCGTCGTTGTAGGCGTTCGATATCTTCACGTAGCTCATAGGCTTCTCGAACATTAAAAAGATTCTTTTCTTCAAGTGCCAGCTCTTTTTCTTTATATGAAAAAATCATACCACCACCAATAGCCACAATAGCAATGACGGCAAACCAGGGCAAACCAAATAGCATAATTATATAGATTAATTAAATATTTAAATTATCTAACACAATACGAAAAAAGAAAGAAAAGGTTGAAAGTCAGTTCTTAATTATTCTAGATTCTTCTCCCAAAAATGGAGCTTCCAATTCGTAGCATGGTACTTCCTTTATTCAAGGCTAGAACATAATCATTACTCATACCCATTGAAAGTTCGGTCAAATTTGGATGATTTTTGAGGTGCTGCTGCTGTAGATCTTGGAGTAACTGAAAGCTGTTTGAAATAGAAGTCTCATTATCAGTAAACTTAGCCATACCCATGAGACCACGAGTATGAACATGTTCAAGGGTACTCGCATGAATAAGTAGTTCATCTATTTCACTAGCTTTGCAACCACCTTTTTGCGGCTCATCACTTATATTTACTTGAATAAGTACATTGATAACACGGTTATGTTGGGCGGCTCGTTTATTAATCTCATTTAATTGTTTTACTTTGAACACCGAGTGAATCCAATGTACATGAGCCGCAATAAACTTTATTTTATTCGTTTGAAGGGTTCCAATCATATGCCATTGTAGATCATCGTATTTCAGGGATTCAGCTTTTTCTTGCAGTTCTTGCATTCTATTTTCCCCAAAATGCCGCTGACCAGTCGCATAGGCTTCTCGGATCATCTCTAGTGGCTTGGTCTTACTTACTGCTATCAAAGTTATTTTTTCTCTTTTTCTCCCACTCGTAAGACATTGATGCGTAATTGATTCTTCTAATATGGCTAGTTGTTTTTTTAATACAGACATAGAGTAGGATAAATAAATGTAATTACTTTTAAATTACTGTTATTAGCCTTATTTTTTAATTTAATTATTAATTGAAGTTAACCAATTTTTGGTACTGAAATTTAAGATGTATATACCTTTGTGCTCGTGCTTAACATACTCTAGCACTTCTTGTATGAGTCACTATTCAATTTCTCACTCTCATAGAATAGGGAAGTAAGTGAGTCTACACATCCGACAAATATCTACCTTTTTGAATCAATGGGCTCCACCAAGTGTAAAAATGGATTATGATAATGTTGGATTGCTAGTTGGAAATCCAGACACCCCGGTTACTAGCATACTTACTTGCTTAGATGTAACTGAGGAAATTGTTGAAGAGGCTATTCAAAAGGGATGTAATCTCATTGTTGCACACCACCCTCTCATTTTCACTAAAATTGGGCGTATAAATCCAACCCAGTCTCGAGGTCGAATTATCTATTCCCTTATCAAAAATGATTTGGCCCTATTAGTAGCTCATACTAATTTAGACGCGGCACTGGATGGGGTTTCATTTGCATTGGCAAATACTCTTGGATTAGATGGGCTTCGCTTTTTAAAAGCTAGTGAGCATATTTCAAGAAAAATAAGGTTGGTTACTACGCATGAAGAACCAAAAGCGATACTTAAACTATTGAATTATTATTCTGCAGAGAATGCACATTTTTTTAATGTTGAAAACAGATCAGATGGGGTCATATGTTTTGAGGCTACAATTGATCAGCATTTATTAAAAGAACTAAAATCTGGGCTAAAAAAAGAAGGATTATTAAAGGAAGGAAAATTTCAAGTAACCCAGTTAGCATCTCCCTCAAAAAATTATGGCTATGGAGTCATAGGTCAGTATCCAGAGGAGGGGGTTGGGATGAATGAATTTCTACACCTGGTATCGAAAGCGCTTCATTTGAAGGCGATAAGATACTCTGGTTCTGTAGATCGCATAAAAAAGGTTGCAGTGTGCGGAGGCTCGGGTAGTATACTGAAAAAAGATGCCATAGCAGCAGGAGTACAAGCATTTGTTACTTCCGACATTAAATATCATGATTATTTTCTGGAAAAAGAGAATTTTATGCTATTGGATGTGGGGCATTATGAAAGTGAGTATCCAATGGTAGAGGCTTTAAAAAATGAACTCAGTGAAGCATTTGAGCAGATTGATGTGCTTATTACTCAGCGCATTACCAATCCCATGAACGTATATTTGTCCGACCAAGAATTAAAAACCCAACAAATACCTGAAAAACATACATGAAAGAAGTACTGCAGCAACTCGCTAATCTCCAGTATATCGATAGTAGAATTGATGAGCTTAAACAGCTAAGAGGTGACCTTCCTGAGGACATTTTGGATATCGAAACTGACATTGCTCGTCTAGAGGCTAAACAAGATAAGTTAGAGCAAGAAGATAAAAATCTATCTGTTGAACTGAATCAGCTTGAATTGGATATAACTAGTTCTACAGAAAAAGCAAAAAAGTATGAAGAACAGCAACTTTCCGTTAGAAATAATCGGGAATACGACGCTCTCACCAAAGAAATTGAGGTCCAAAAACAAGTTGTTGAGAAAGCGCATCTTCGAACTGAAGAAGCCAAAAAGCGGAAAGAGTTAGTCGCTCCGGAAAAAGTGATTATCGATGAGAAACTCGATCATGTACGTACTGATCTTGACAAAATGAAAGCTAACTTAGATTTGGTCATGAGTAGTACGCAGGAAGAAGAAGATCAGTTAATTGTTGCGAGAGAAGAAGTAGTCAAAAATATTGAACCACGATATCTTCGCAATTACAATCGATTACGAGACGGGCTAAATAATGGTATAGCTGTAGTTGCAATGGATAGAGGAGCAGCTTTTGGAATGAGTCTACCACCACAAACACAGGTTGAAGTTCGCCGAAAGAATAAAATTATTTTTGATGAAAATAGCGGTCGTATCGTAGTTGATAAAGCCTTCTTTGATAAAGCCAAAGAACAGCTAAGTTTCTGATTCATTTTAAATACTTGTATATTAAATAGAATACATTGGACAATCGCCTTGGGTCGCTTCGGCACTTGGGGAGGAAAGTCCGGACACCAACAAGTACCGTGCTCAGCGATCCTTTAGGCGTAGCTGAGGGTTTGCTTCGGCAAATACAGAAAGTACAACAGAAAACAAACCGCTTCTTGGAAGTAAGGGTGAAAAGGTGAGGTAAGAGCTCACCGCCTCTTGTCGTGAGACAGAGGGCATGGTAAACCTCACGGGGTGCAAGTTCATGCAGGCAATATGTGTTACTTGTCACGATGCTGCCGGGTGGAACGCATAAGATAAATGATTGTCGTTTCGAATGTTAACTTGCTAATTTGAAATACAGAATCCGGCTTATAGATGTATTCAGCAAAATATGGAGCTCTCGTCCGGAAGGACGAGAGCTCTTTCTCTTATTAGGAGCCTATTTTAGTATATTTACTTTTATTATTTAGAAGATGAATTTCTTTAGGCTTTGAAGCGTACACCCTCTTTGAGATTTCGTTTCATTTGACGTTTAATATCTTTTTCTTTTATGCTATCACGTTTATCGTATAGCTTTTTACCCTTTGCTAAGCCAATTTGTAGTTTTGCCTTCCCTCGGACAAAGTATAGTTTTAGAGGAACAATGGTGTGCCCTTTCTGTTGCACCCCTTTATCAAGAGTTCGTATTTCGTTTTTGTGTAAAAGGAGCTTGCGATCTCTTTTAGGCTCATGATTCATGTAAGAGCCTTGATCATAAGATGAAATGTGTAATTCTTTCAGCCAAACCTCTTCTCCACTTACAAATGCGAAAGCATCGGTGAAATTTGCTTTTCCAGCACGGAGTGATTTAACCTCGGTCCCTTGAAGTGAAATTCCAGCTTCAAAAGTCTCCATGATAGTATATTCATGATAAGCTTTTCGATTATTTAATGTGGGGGTATTATTTTTTTTCTCACTCAAAGTCATAGTGAATTAAGCTTATTTTACAGTTTAAAGCCAAATTCTTTAAGATCGGCAACTACATCATCTTCTGGAGCACGGTTCCCAAAAGTGGAGTAAATGTCTAATATTTGTTCTATCTCAGAAATGGCTTTTTCATTGTCAGGATTAATTCGAAGAACTTTTACGTATTCACGCAATGCATTGTTCATTTTATCCCTCATATTTGTAATGTTTGCATCTCGATATTCTAGGAATAAACCATAGTTCAAATGCGTCATTTCTTTTAATGTTAGTATTTCGGGGCTGTCTGGTATTCCCTCTAACAATTCTAAGGCTTCAGTGTATTTATCTTTAGCTACTAGTTCGCTGATTTGAGAGGCGATATCGATATTATTGGGCGCATCAGATTCTTGCCCTTCACTACTAGATGAGCAAGATATAAAACCGACACTGAGTACGCATAGGTTTAAAATAAAAATAAGTCTATTTGGTGTATTCATAAAGAGAACTAAAGTTTACAATCTAAATGTATTCAGAATATTTATAATAAGAAGCTTCAATTAAAATTATAGCTCTTAATTTAATTATTAGCATATTTTTACTGAACTCTTTCTCTGAAAAGAGTTGTTAAAATGTAGAAATACAAGATGGTATTATATGGGTTCATAGTTCTTCAAAAAGAGTCTGATATGGTTCAATTTATTCTTTAATACCGGTCTCAAAAAGCATCTAGTCAAATGCACTCTAGCTGACTAAGGTTAACGGGTTAAGGCTAATACAAAGAATAAAGATGAGCATACTTAACCAACCTAAAATTGTGCGTCCTGGACTTAATTCTTCTTCGTAAGGTACAGGTGGATGCTCTATTTTTACAACATATGCAGTGAAAAAAGACCAGAAAAGCCATAAAATAGACCCTTCTTGTTCGAATGAGGGGGGCCATGCATACAAAAAAAAGCCACTTAGTAAGAGGGAAAGCGGAATCATGGCTCCCATCCAATAGAGGTGCTCCTTGTAGGCTTTTTTCATGAGCAGGCTAAGTATGATAGTCCAAACTCCCCAAGCGTATCCAATAGAACTAAAGCCGTAATTAGTAAAATAGTTTTGAAAAAAGGGGATAGCTTCTATACCGGCTAGTACAGTTAAGCTCCCATAAAATATACGAGCTATAATTAGATGTTTTTCATAGCCAACTAAACTATATAGTATATGCCCCCCATCGAGCTGTCCGACGGGCATTAGATTAAGTGCTGTGAAAAATAAGCCAAACCAACCAGCCAATAGAAAAGGATAATGCATAATTTCATACATGGGTGGGGCTGAGGGGAAAAAAGAGGCTATGAAACTATATAGTGGTGTTTTTCCAAATATAAATACTATTTGTCCTTCCAACAAAGAAGGCAAAGGGAGGTAATATCCAAACTCGTTAAAGTGATCAATGAGTGCCTGGTGATCCCCAAATTCATTTAGAAAATAGGGCCCTGGCAATGTTAAAAAGCCGATAATAAGGATGATTAAAGATACAATGAACCCTGCTATTGGACCAGTTGCCCCAATATCAAATAAGCTTCTTGTACCTTGAATTCGTTGGCGAATTTTTATCACGGCCCCTAATGTTCCGATACCGACTGGTAAGGGTATATAATAAGGTAAGCTTACACATACTCGATGGTACAGAGCGGCAAAGTAATGCCCAAATTCATGAACAGTTAGAAAAGTAAGCAGAAGAGAGGCAAATAAAGCTCCAGCTTTAAGGTCTTCACTCGTGGGAAATGGAAAGCTAATTCCTGCTACTATTTTAATTTGTAGGCCCTTACCCACTAGTAAAGTGCTTACGATACTAACCGAGATAAAGGTAAGGATAAAAAGAATACTGTGTACTAAAAGCTCCTTTGTAGTGGGCCCTTTATTTTTCTGCTTATGGGCTTCTTTGTTCAAATATTTTTGATGAGATTGATTTAATGGAAAGGGATCATCTGAGTGTTCTATAGTTGGAATTTCAGACATTATTTATGTATCCTAGTGACTTCTATTTATGGGTAAGGTCATGCAACGTGCACCACCTCGGCCCCTACATAGCTCATGCCCTTCAAATCCTATAGCAATTTTATTATATGTACTATCATGTTTAGACCAATCATAGTCTTTGTTACCATACTCTTCTAAAAATTCATGAGTTTTCAAATATGTGTAACCGTGGTCTTCTAAAGCTTTGAAAGTGTAAGTATTTCTATCATATCCCATTATTACCCCAGGAGCTAATGCAAAAATGTTCGCTCCATCCGTCCATTGTTCACGCTCCTGTTGTACCTCCTCATTTCCACCACAGGAAATGAAAGTGTACTTCTTGCCTGTAAATTCTTCTAAAGCCTCTTTTAAATGACAGCGAGATTCTACCACTATCTGCTCATCCTGTTTCCTTAATGCCACTACATTATTAGCTTTTTTTTGAAAAACTGGTGGATAGATGACACATTCATGTTCACTTGCAAAAGTAAAGATGGTGTCAAGATGCATAGAGGATCGTTGTTTAGGTATGTCGACGGCTAGTATTGTTTCAACTCCTCCTGTCATTAAAGATTCAGCTGCTTTTAGCATTCCAGCAAAGGAGCTTCGTTCGCTTATTCCAATAAGAATTAATTCTTCAGATGCTACCAAAATATCACCACCTTCAATAGACTGTTCAGCCGGTAGTTGTATTATGGAATTGCAGACCGGATCAAATAGGGGATGATAATGTACAAGCATATCCATAAGAATGGACTCTCTTAGTCGGGCCGGGGTAGCTGCTCGGGATAAGATTATTTGATTTCCAATTACCGCCGCTAAATCTCGAGTAAATAAAAGGTTTGGGACGGGATGAATGGGTATATTAGTCAGTGCTCTTAACTTATTATCTGAAGATTTTCCACTAATACTTTGTAGGCTGGATAAGGAGACCATGTGTTTAGCAAAACTATCAGAACCCTCAATAGCCCAGACCAACAAATCAGAAGGATCTAAGGCTTCTAGTTCTTTTCTAACAAAGTTCAATGGTAGGTAGGGAAAAGCTTTGATCAATTCATCTATGAAGTATTCCCTAGCTTCTTCTTGTTTAAAGCATTGGTTAATTAATGTACGTATTTCAAAAACCTGGCTTGAATCCTTCATTATAGTTTTAAAGACCTGGATCATGTCCAAATGCTCTTCTCGGGCATTTTCTTCAAATATAATATCATCGAAAAGTAACTCATGTTTCATCCTGGGATGAATCCAAGACAACTCTGGGCCAGGTGTGTGAACAATAACCCCATTTAAATGAGAGATTTCAGAAGAAACGTTGAGAGCCATATGCAGGTTTAATTACAATAACACAATACCTTATAAATATACGCTTTAGAATTACCATTATTAAGCGGAATTGAACGACTTCATTTAGTATTTTAGTTCAGTGTCTACTCATTCAGAAATAGAATCACTTATGCTTTTATTGGAGGATCCAGATCCTTTTGTGCAGGAGCATGTTCAACTTCGATTTATGGAGTTAGGGGATCGTGCCATACCCATACTTGATCAGATACGCGTTGAAACCAAGGATAAGGAAGAAAAAAAACGAGCGAAAGATGTACTCTATAAACTCACATTCACTTCGCTAAAAGAAGATTTTGCAGAGCTTTTACTAGAGGGTGTAGGCAATCGTGCACAATTGGAGAGGGCTGTTATCACTCTTGCAAGATTTGGCAATCCTACATTACGAGAGTCTGAATATGTAAAAAAATTAGATTATTTCGCTGATATGATACGCTCAAGCTTGCGGTATAATCGAAGCGAGCGTGAGGAAATGCAAACCTTTATGAAATTTATTTTTGAGGATTTGAATTTTCGTGGCGACAATACGGATTACCATAATCCGGCTAATGGATTTATTGATCAAGTAATTGAGCGAAGAAAAGGCTTACCAATATCTCTTAGTTTAGTGGCAATGTTTATTGCACGAAGGCTTCAATTACCTGTTTTTGGTGTCAATATGCCTATTCACTTTATGTTAGCTTTTGTGGGTGAAGAAGAAGAACAGCTTATTGATCCTTATGATCAAGGGGCCGAAGTAAGTTATGATCAATGCTATTTCTTTTTAAAAAAGAACAATGTCACACCAAAACCTGACCATTTTAAGATGGCTTCCGATTTAAATATTTTGGCTCGTTGCATCAGAAATTTAATGCATAGTTACGAACGGAACGAAGAGTATGACCGAGTGCGAGATTTAAATAGCCTGCTGGCATTAGTGGAAGGCGAAGCAGTTTAGTCGGTATTTAAGACTTGGATGACTAAAATTAAGTGTATGGTGCTGAAATAGGTATAAAAAGGTCTTATTTTATTCACTTTAAATTAATCAAAGCTTCATGAGCAAAACGGTTACCGGCGACACATGTATTTCAACCGAGGCCTTAAAGCGGCGTACTTTTGCCATTATATCTCATCCAGATGCAGGTAAAACAACCCTCACTGAAAAGTTGTTGTTATATGGTGGAGCTATTCATGAAGCGGGTTCTGTACGAGCACGTAAGGCATCGCACCATGCGGCTTCGGATTGGATGGCTATTGAAAAAGAACGAGGTATTTCGGTGACCTCTTCGGTTATGCGCTTCGAAAAGGATGGTATAAAGTATAATTTATTGGATACACCAGGTCACAAAGACTTTTCTGAGGACACTTTAAGAACCTTAGTGGCAGCCGATTCGGGTTTAATGGTGATCGATGTGGCAAAAGGTGTAGAGGAACAAACCGAAAAGCTTTTTGAAGTGTGTAAGTTGCGTGAGGCTCCGGTCATCACCTTTGTAAACAAGTGTGATCGTCCTGGTATGGAGCCCTTGGAAGTACTTAGCAATATTGAAAATAAGTTAGGCATTGAAGCAATACCGGCTAGCTGGCCTATGGGGTATGGGCAAAAGTTTCAAGGTATTTATGATGTTCAGGCTAAGAAAGTGCATGTCTATGAAAAAGCCAATCATGGAGCCAAAAAGGCTATTACTGATTTACTTGGTATAGAAGAAGCATTGGAGAGAAGTAATTTATCAGACTTAGAGAAAGAGTCATTTTTGGAAGAGCTAATGCTCATTGACGACATGTATGCTGGAATGGATTTAAATCTATATAATGAAGGTAAAGTAACCCCTGTTTTTTTTGGGAGCGCATTAAATAATTTTGGCTTGGATGTATTCCTAAAGTATTTCCACCACTTAGCTCCACCGCCACAGGGGTATGAATATTCGGTGGGAGAGCAAAGAGAACTGGATGATGAATTTTCGGGCTTCATTTTTAAAATGCAAGCCAATATGAATCCAGGCCACAGAGACTGCGCCGCTTTTATTCGCATAGCCTCTGGTAAATTTAAGAGAGGACAGGAGGTCGTGGTCTCTCATACGGGTAAGAAGTTAAAATTGTCAACTCCACATACCCTTATGGGGGATGAACGGCAGTTGCTAGAAGAGGCTTACCCAGGGGATATTGTGTCTATTTTTAATCCTGGATATTTTCGTATAGGGACAACTGTATATGAAAAGAATCCTGTTCAGTTTGATATCATACCTCTATTTACACCGGAACATTTTCAAAAAGTAGCTACTAGAGACCCATTCAAGCGAAAACAGCTAAGAGAAGGCCTGCAACAACTCTCTGAGGAAGGAGTGGTTCATGTATTTGAGGTTCCCAATGGCGTAGGTAATGAACTTCTTCTAGGTACAGTCGGAGTTTTACAGTTTGAAGTAGTTGAACATAGAATGCGTGAAGAATATAATGTTGAGTTGGTTAAGACCCCAGTATCTTATCATTCTGCAAGGTGGTTGCCTAACGATAGAGCCGATATTATTTCGAATTTAGAGTCCGCCTACTCTACTCATGTAACAAAGGATATGGAAGAAAATCCAATCGTGCTTTTTGACTCCATGTATGCCCTTAAACAAGCAGAGGAAAAAGTCGGAGCCAAGCACTTATTTAAGTTTAAGGAAGGTTAACCCAAAAACAATAAAGACACATAACATCAATTAAAAATCCAGAAATAAACACGCTTTTTATAGAGTTTGTTTATGAAGATCTAAAATGCAAACGCAAGCAATCTTTAACTTATTAAATCAGTTTTCTAAAGGTCATATAGTCCAAAATGAACCCCATGTAGAGGCCATAAAAAATATTCAAGAGCTAAGAAACCATTCAACGACCTTGGTAAATATAAGCAAAGTAAGCGTTGGGTGACACTCGCTAATGGTGTATGATTAAGGAATTACCTGTTTAGCATCTTCGGCCAAGGAAAGTACGGCTTGCTGATATAGTGAACTAGTATTATATCGTAAGATTGCATCTTTAACATTACCTTCGATTTTTGTAAAATGTGCTAGATAATTTGCTACTGACCGGATATTATCAGGCATGTGATACAGTCCTTGACCTTTGCTATTTTTCCACCATCTGTTTAAAGAGTAGGGGATAAATTGGGCATAGGTCATAGCCCCAGCATAGCTTGATTGTAAGCTCATTACATCTAAGCCAGTTCGCTTACAAAAACGAAGCAATTCGATCAGCTGTGCCTCAGCGAAACTGTATCTGTAATCTTCTGCCATCATAGAAATGTAAGCATTAAGTGGGTTATAATTCCCCTTGTAGCGACCAAACTCAGATTCAACACCTAATATACCCATAATAATTTCTTTTGGGATGCCAAATTCTTTTTCTGCAGCTATCAACTCATCGGAGTAGGTGTCATAAAATTCAGCTAATTTATTTTTCTTTATTTCGTAGGCTAATATTTCTTTATAATCCTCAAAGCTTTCGATCCGACGTTCAGCGGAGCGTGTGAATTTTTCGGTAATTCCCTCAATGTATTGGAATCTATCATCGGCGAGATACTCATATAAATCCCAATTCATGTCGCTAAACTGACTCTCAATTAATTCTATTCGTCTTTGAATGTGTGCTGGTATTGATTGGGTCTCAATTTCAGGTGATTGTGTAGTAGATTCTACCGATTGTGCATTTGCGAGTTCTGCCCCCAAAAAAGTAATTGAAAGTGCTATGACGAGTCCATGTCTAAAAATTGACTGGAGTATACGGGAGATTTGTTCAAGCAAAGCATGACCTCTAGGTTCTAAGCATGTTAGTCTAGCATAGCTGTGACAATTTTTATGCACTAAGTGCTGAATTATATATTCGTGGGGTTTCATAAGCTAATTAGTTTCTACTTTCAAACTTTGCCCTTAGTATACCAAAGATTTGGCAAATACATCAATCAGTTTGCACTGGATCTTGATGGGAATCCCATATGACTATCAACTAGAAATGCCTTATATTTAAAATCTAAAGAATATTTCTCTAAACATCTTGTTTAATTGAAAGTATTTGGGTTATATAGGCATTATTCTTAGGAGATTCCGACAGCAAAACCCAATTAAATGAGGTAAATACAAACCCAATCGAAGAAAAAGAATTATGGCTAAAGAATTTGATATATGTGTAATAGGCTCAGGCCCTGGTGGTTATGTAGCTGCGATTAGAGCTTCTCAACTTGGCTTTTCTACCGCAATTGTAGAAAAACGACATCTTGGTGGGGTTTGCTTGAATATTGGGTGTATACCGACCAAGGCATTATTACGGTCTGCCGAGGTACTCGAATCTATTCAACATGCTTCAGATTATGGAATCGAAGTGACTGGTTCTAAGGCTGATTTTGGTGGTATGGTAAAGCGGAGCCGTGGTATTGCGAATAAGATGAGTAAAGGGGTTCAGTTCCTAATGAAGGCTAATAAAATACAGGTATTTATGGGTACTGGGGTTTTTGACTCTAAATCTGAGTTACAAGTACAGGATGAGTCCGGTAAGCAGACTGATCGTATTAAAGCAAAGAACTTCATTATTGCTACGGGCGCCCGCCCTCGCGTCTTACCAAATCTTCCTATTGACGGTAAAATGATTATCGATTCTGAGATCGCAATGACCATGGAAAAGCAGCCAAAAAAGATGGTTATCGTGGGTGCTGGAGCGATTGGAGTAGAGTTTGCATATTTCTATAATACTATTGGAACGGAAGTCACCTTAGTTGAATTGCAGAAAACCTTAGTACCGGTAGAAGATATCGATGTTGGTAAAGAGCTAGGTAAAATTTACAAGAAAAAAGGGATGAATATTCTCACTGAAAGTACAGTTGAGTCGGTTACTAAAAAAGGAAAAGGGGTAGAAGTAACTGTTAAGAACAAAAAAGGAGAGCAAAAGATTGAGGCAGATGTGGTGCTATCGGCCGTTGGAGTGACCGGTAATGTTGAAGGATTAGGCTTAGAAGAAATAGGCGTTAAGATAGAACGAGGGGCTATTGTAGTGGATCGATCTACTTATTCCACTGGAGTGGAAGGTGTTTATGCGGTTGGTGATATTATTGGTGCACCTTGGTTGGCTCATAAAGCCTCTCATGAAGCTATTGTACTCGTTGAACAACTATCGGGTAAAAATCCGAAAGCAATTAATTATGAAAATATTCCTGGTTGTACCTACTGTGAGCCTCAAGTAGCATCTGTTGGTTTGACTGAAGCTGCAGCTAAAGAAGCGGGTTACGAGTTGAAAGTGGGTAAATTTCCATTATCTGCAAGCGGTAAAGCAACAGCTCTAGGACATGAGGAAGGCTTTGTAAAAGTGATATTTGATGCTAAATATGGAGAGTGGTTAGGTTGCCACATGATTGGTTTTGGTGTTACCGAAATGATAGCTGAAGCAGTAGTTGCTAGGGATTTAGAAACAACCGGTCATGAGATTATCAGCGCTGTGCATCCTCATCCAACCCTGTCAGAAGCGGTAATGGAGGCGGTTGCTGAAGCCTATAACGAAGGGGTTCACTTAGGTACCCCAATAAAAAAATAAGCTATAAATCCAACTTTAATGATATGAAGGAAGGTGCTTCAGAAGCTCGTTCAACCTTAGATGTTTATGATCTCGAACGAGCAGGGTACCGAGACGTGTGGGACCTTCAAAAGGAACTTCAGAACGCACTTATCCAGCAAAAGAGAAATCCGGAGCACACCGAATATACAAATAACGATTTGGCCGATATACTGCTTTTTGTAGAGCATCCACATGTGTATACTTTGGGAAAAAGTGGAAATGCCGGACATTTGTTACGCTCAGTAGCAGAACTTAACGAGATTGAAGCTGAATTTGTCCCGGTGGACCGTGGAGGGGATATCACTTACCATGGCCCAGGGCAAGTTGTTGGATACCCGATATTGGATTTGGACCGTCATTTCACTGATATACATAAATATCTTCGCTATTTAGAAGAAGTATTGATTCGAACCTTGGCCCAGTATGAGCTAGAAGCTGGCAGGGCAGAAGGTCAAACCGGTGTTTGGCTCAAAAATCGAAAAATAGCCGCGATGGGCATTCGCACCTCTAGATGGGTGACTATGCATGGATTTGCTCTTAATGTGTCTACCGATATGGATTACTTTTCTCATATTATCCCTTGTGGCATTCAAGATAAACAGGTTACCAGCCTGCAACGGGAGTTAGGAACGGAAGTCTCTTTTGATTTGGTTAAAAAGCAAATAGTTCAATCCTTTGAGGAGGTTTTTCAAATGCAAGCTCATTGGGCAGGTGGTTGCAGAGAACTACAAGATAAAATTTCGTATTTTAATACAGTACATAATGGGTGATGAACCTGCTGAAAAGTTTTAATAATCGTCTATAAAGGGCATCGCAGAAAGGAGCAAGATTATGATTAAAGAATTGAATGTAATAGATCGTGCTATTACCAAAAGACGACCTGATTGGTTACGCGTAAAGCTTCCTTCTGGTGAAAAGTTTAAAGAAGTACTCGATACTATAAATGAGTATAAGTTAAATACAGTCTGCTCAGAAGCTCGTTGCCCTAATATGGGCGAATGCTGGGGTGCTGGGACAGCAACTTTTATGCTTCTAGGTGATGTATGCACGAGATCCTGTGCTTTCTGTGCTATTAAAACGGGCCGGCCCCCAGCTGAATTAGATTGGGAGGAACCCGTACGCGTAGCAGATGCAGCATGTAAAATGGGTCTTAAACACGTTGTTTTAACGTCTATAAATCGAGATGACAGAAAGGATGGAGGGGCGCCTATTTTTGCAGCAACTCACACCGAATTGCGGCGTCTCATTCATGGAGTTACTATTGAATCTCTTATACCTGACTTTAAGGGTCATTGGGAGACTTTACAAATTGTATTGGATACTCCACCCGATGTATTGAGTCATAATTTGGAAACAGTACCTAGGCTCTATCGGAGAATTCGTCCACAGGCTAAATATCAACGATCGCTTGATCTGTTGTTGCGTACAAAAAAAGCTGGTATCCGTTCTAAAACAGGAATTATGGTTGGGCTGGGTGAATCTAGAGAACAGGTTATTGAGCTCATGCAAGATTGTGCGGATCATCAAGTGGACGTACTTACTATTGGGCAGTATATGCAGCCGACTAAAATGCATCATCCAGTGAAAGATTGGATTCATCCGGATCAGTTTGTGGAATACAAAGAAATAGGTGAGCTTCTAGGTATCGAGCATGTTGAGAGTGGCCCTTTGGTCCGCTCTTCGTATCATGCCGAGCGCCACGTTTAGTGTGACAAGCACCTTTGTTAATTAACTAGTCGGAGTTAGAATGGCAGCAACAGTAACCGTACTTTTTATAAGCTATTTGTTAGGCTCTACACCATCCGCGATCTGGGTGGGTAAAGCCTTTAAGGGAATCGATGTACGTGAACACGGAAGCGGAAATGCAGGCACGACCAATACATTTCGAGTTTTAGGTGTACCCTTTGGTGTGACGGTTTTTGTATTAGATTTTATGAAAGGTTTTGTGAGCTCATTTTGGATCAGTGACTTGGCTTTTTTTTGGTTCAGTGGCCCACTAGCCCCCCCTAATTGGGATGTAGAGGCCTTTCTTAGTATTTCTTGCGGAATGGCGGCTGTATTCGGTCATATGTTTCCTGTTTTTGCTGGCTTTAAAGGTGGAAAGGGGGCAGCCACTGCCTGCGGAATGCTTTTTGGTATCGAGCCTATTTCCATTGGCATTTCATTTGCACTTTTTGGACTCATCGTCTGGATTACTAGGTATGTTTCCTTAGCGTCCATCGTTTCTACTGCTATTTACCCGATTACTTTGTTAATTATGCGCTATGGTTTGGATAGGTATGTAGATGGTAGTATAATCATCATTGCTGCCATGATAGCATTTGGAATAATTTATAAGCATAAAGTAAATATCGGTCGCTTAATCGCTGGTACTGAAAATAAAGTCGGTGCAGGGTCATCAACCATTACTTCTACTGAGGCGAGCACATCCTCTGTGAATTGAAGGCTAATTATGAGCAAACAACGTATTGGGATTATTGGAGCAGGTAGCTTTGGAACAGCCTTAGCTAAGGTATTTCATGAGGCGGGGAACCAGGTCCAAGTTTGGGCTAGAGAACCAGAAATTGTTGCACATATAAATACCCTTAATCTTAATCCTAAATATTTGCCGGATCTAGTGTTGCCTGATGCAGTCTTTGCTGTATCGGGGCTATTTGAGGTTGTACAAGAAAAAGATTTATTGGTGCTAGCAACTCCATCACATACCTTACGCGATATGGCTAGTCGTATAAAACCTATGCTCAGTGGCAATGAAGTTGTTATAACTGTGTCAAAAGGAATTGAACAGAAGAGCTTTAAAACAATGTCTCAGGTACTTGTCGATATACTTGAAGGTGTGATTAGCTCTGACCAGATTGGAGTATTATCAGGGCCTAGCCACGCCGAGGAGGTAGCTCATCAAAAACCAACAACGGTTGTAGCATCATCATATTCCTCTCAGGTGGCTACCTATATTCAAGATACATGTATGACGCCTATGTTTCGTATTTATGTTAATAATGATGTGGCAGGGGTTGAAATAGGAGGTTCTGTTAAAAACATTATGGCTATAGCAGCTGGGGTTATTGACGGTGCAGGATGGGGAGATAATACTAAAGCGGCGCTTATAACACGCGGATTACACGAAATGAAGCTTATGGGAGCGCATTTTGGTGCATTTACAGACACATTTTCTGGGCTTACAGGGATGGGGGATTTAATAGTGACTTGTACTTCAGAGTACAGTCGTAACCGACGTTTGGGGCAACTCATCGGGGAAGGGAAAAACCTAGAAGAGATTATTGATGGAATGGAGATGGTAGCCGAAGGCGTTAAAACAACTAAAGCGGTGTATTATTGGGCACGAAAAAATTCGATTGAAATGCCCATTACTTCAGCGGTATACCAAGTGCTTTTCGAACGAGTAAATCCTATTGATGCAATGACACAGCTGATGAATCGCGATCCTAAACAAGAAGGTTTACAGGGCATTTATTGATGGAGGAATACGAACAGTATTTAAAGTATTCGGGAACGACTACATTTAGTTCTATGTCGAAGGCCGATCTGACAAATCTGGTTGAGCGAGGAGAATCGTCTTTTTTGGAGTTTAAACAGAAAGTAACATCCCCGGAAAAATTGGCACGTGAAATTGCCGCTTTTGCTAACACCGAAGGAGGAATCATATTAGTTGGAGTGGGAGATAATGGTGAGTTGATTGGTTTAGAGACTTATTTGGAAGAAGAGTTTTGGCTCAAACAAGCAGCAGAGCAAGAATGTGTTCCGCCCGTAAGCATTACTTTCGAACTCTTTCAAATTGGGCAACGGGATATTCTTATTGTAAATGTACCTGAATCTCCCGTAAAACCAGTACAGGTAAAAGCTGGTAAATCCAGTAAAATACGGAAGGTATTTGTCCGAGTAGACGATTCTAGCGTTGAGGCAAGTAATGAATATATTCAGGTTTTAAAACAAGATGGGGCTACCCAAGGAATTACCTTTGAGTATGGTGAGAAAGAACAAATTTTATTCCGTTATCTAAAAGAATACAGTGTTATTACAGTATTAGATTTTTCTAATATTGCATATATCAATAGTTACAGAGCGACCAAAATATTAGTGAATTTAGTAAGTGCTGGGATATTGGATCTCTATGAAAAAGACGGTAAAGCACATTATACATTTTCCGTAAAATCTACGTAATATTAAACATTATGGGCCAAAAGAAAGATATACTCAAAAAATCTAGGCATAATCTCGAAGAGAAATTAGACGCGAATGAATTGTTACAAGATTCATTGGACGATGTAATTGCTTCGTTGATTGATTTGGATGAAGATGATGTTTCCGAGGATTCCTCAACAGGTCAAACTCATATAGATAAAGGACTACAAAATGTTGAAAGATTTGATCTTGAAATCGAGCGACCTATTGTGCTTACCGAACGAGCGGCTCAGCAAGTACAGAAAATTGTAGAGAAAGAAGGCTTGGAACCCGGATTATACTTGCGTGTTGCGGTTGAAGGGGGTGGCTGCTCAGGCCTTAGCTATAAATTAGGCTTAGACTATCTTTCTGATGATGATCAAATGTACGATAGTTTTGGAGTAGAGATTATTGTAAAAAAAGAACACCTTATTTATTTAGAAGGGATTAGTATTGATTATCCTGAGGGACTAGATGCACGTGGCTTTGTGTTTGATAATCCCAATGCTACCGATAGCTGCGGTTGCGGCGAGAGCTTTTCTG
>PCAT01000018.1 GCA_002730655.1 Balneola sp. | reverse complement strand
CATACTAATACTGATCAAATCCTCAGTGTATGGTCGTATAGAACGTCGATATTGTGCTCCAAGTTGGAGTCCAAAATCATTTAACCCAATTCTAAATCCTAACCCCGATCGGTAGCCTTCATCAAAAAGATTTCGAGAAATATTTATACCCACCAGCTCAGGTTCACCAAATACATATTCCTGTTCATTTTCATTGGCTTGGCTTTGAGCAAATGTATTTTGTGAGGTAAATACACTTATCCAAAATCCAATAATAAACACCCATAAAAATGTGGTAAAGCTGATATATAAAAATATAAAAACTATTCTTGCAGTTGACATTTCTAAAAATAGAGTTAAATGATAATTTGACAGCTAAACTTAAACATATCTTACATTTTCATTTGCAATAAAAGAACTTATTTAACAAAGTAATAGTTTAAATGTTTAAAGAATAAATGAAAAAAATAGAATTTCTTGTTGCCTTAAATACAGAACATCTTATTTTCATTCGATAAATAGGCAAAAATATTAACTGCTTTATTTTATGTTACAATTCAATTATTCTATGCCATTGAAATAAATACAGTGTTCTTTTATTGTTTTACAGAAAACCCAGTGGAATGAACTCACACTCTACCTTTCTTATTTATGGTCCATCAGCAACTTTGCTCCGAATGGCTTTGAAATTGTTTGATGTGCATAAACCTAAATTCTTACATACTCGCAGCTTTGATGAAATCAAGCATACCCAATACGTAGCGGTCTACGAGGAATATGAAAAACAAATCAACTCCAGTGTAACCCTAACATGCATTGTGGAGAGTAACCCTAAGCAAACCAAGATCATCTTAAAGAAAACTGGCGGTCGAATGGGTTTTAGAGGAAGCTCACTATCCGAAGAACAAAGTATAGAATCCCTTGTAACTGACTTCATATTTGATTTCGGAAAACGCTACGGTTTAACCGTACAAGAAGAACGTATTTCAGACGCTATCGGCGACGAATAATGCAAAATAAGTCGTGGACGGTGCTCGGTGTTTTAGACTGGGGTACGATATACTTTAAGCAGAAAGGGGTTCGCAATCCTCGGTTTAGTATAGAATGGTTGTTATCTCACGTGTTAAAAGTAAAACGTTTGGATCTGTATTTACTCTTTGAACGTCCCCTTCATACCAAAGAATTAGAACTCCTCCGAGTAATGGTTCAACGGCGAAGTAAACATGAGCCCTTACAATACATAACTGGTAAAGTAGATTTTTTTGGAATAGAACTCACGGTGGCTTCAGGTGTTTTAATCCCAAGATCGGAAACTGAAGAACTTGTAGAATATATTTTAGCCTCACATGACAAGGATACACCTAAAAGACTAATAGACATAGGAACTGGTACCGGTTGCATCGCATTAGCCATAAAAAAAGAACGTCCTAAATGGGAAGTATGGGCAACCGATATCTCTAAATTCGCTCTACATGTCGCCCAGAATAATCAAAAAGAACTAGGATTACAGGTGCATTGGTTTCAAGACGATGTATTTGCCCCAGAATTATTACGCCATTATCCTGAGCTTAGACAATCATGTGATATTTTAGTCTCTAATCCTCCCTATTTACTCAGAGATGAATGGAAAGCCTTAGAACCGGAGGTGCGCGATTTCGAGCCTGAACTAGCTCTGTTTTGTAGCTCTACTCATCGTATGTACACAGCACTTATTAAACAATCTAAAGCACTACTAAAACCACTTCAGGCTCAAATGTATTTTGAAGTTCATGAAAATTATGCTAATGAGGTTCAGAACCTTTCAAAAGAGCATGGATTTACCGCAGAGATTCGACTAGATTTAGCAGGTAAAGATCGGTTTGTTATCTGCACTAATAATCAATCATAAAGTGGGACAAACTAACAAGGTAACTTAATTAAATCATATTCTTCACTAAGCGCCTTAAATTATTCTCTAGCATAAGGCTTAAAAGAAATTTCATGTTTTTCAGAATAATGTGGATAACTTGTTAAAAAGTACTCGAAAAAAAAATAGCTTTTCCCAAAACTTTGAAAACAACCTTATTAAGGCAATATTACACCAATGTAACTTATCTTGCTATGCCTTTGCCTGACCTCTCATAAATATTGTTTTATATGACTTTATGGCTAATTATAAAGTGTGGATAACTTCAAATTTAGCCAAACTATTATGTTTGACAAGTAGATAAATTATCATCATTTTCATCCTAAGAATAAATAGCGTTCCATGCTTAAATATGTGGATAACTCTAAAAAATAATGCGTTGGTTTAAAGGTAATATGGATTTATTGATGTATATAATGTATAGGAGGTCATAAGCATTGCAAACTGAAACAGCAGAGGTAACCTGGGAAAAGTGTCTTAGCATAATTAAAGACAACATAAGCTATCAAAAGTACAAGTCTTGGTTCGAACCCATTCGTGCTATCAGTCTATTAGAAAATACCCTAACTATTCAAGTTCCTAGTCAATTTTGGTACGAGTGGCTCGAGGAACATTACTACACTATGTTACGGTCAACCTTATCTAAAGTAATGGGTGAAAATGGAAAACTTGAGTATTCCGTTGTAATGGAAAAATCTGATCAATATGAGTATAATAAATCAGTCCGATTGCCTCAACGACCGATGCCTCCTGTTCAGGTTCAACATGTTCAGAGTTATCCTGATTATTCCCCTGACCGCATAGAAAATCCCTTTGTTATTCCTGGGATTAGAAAAACCAAAATAGACTCTAATTTAAACGGATCTTATGTCTTTGAACGTTACATAGAAGGTGACTGCAATCGTCTAGCCCGTTCTGCTGCTATGGCTATTTCCGATAACCCTGGAACTAACTCATTCAATCCCTTTTTTATTTATGGCCCTACTGGTTTAGGAAAAACACATTTGGTACAGAGTATTGGTAATCGAATTAAGCACAAATATGGAGACGAAAAATCGGTTCTCTACATCTCTTCTGAAGCATTCACGAATGAATTTGTACATGCGATTCGTAACAACCGTGCCAGTGAATTCTCTATGTTCTACCGCAATATCGATGTGCTAATTGTAGATGACATACAATTTTTTAGCGGTAAAGAAAAAACGCAAGAAGAATTCTTTCATATTTTTAATGCACTCCACCAAGATGGCAAACAAATCATCCTAAGTAGTGATCGTGCCCCAAAAGACGTGCCTGACATTGAAGAGCGACTTATTTCTCGATTTAGTTGGGGACTAAGTGCTGACCTACAAATGCCGGAGTACGAAACACGCTATGCCATACTAGAACGTAAGGCAAATGACAATGGTATTGAGATTCCTGGAAATATACTAGAATTTATTGCCCACAATTTTAAATCCAATGTTCGTGATCTGGAGGGAGCCATTATCAAGCTACTAGCCCATGCTTCTCTCCAGAATCTTGATGAAATTGATTTAGCCATGGCTAAACGAGTTCTCAAGGATATGGTTAAGGATTCACACACACAAATTTCAATAGAATCCATCCAAAATTACGTTTGTGACTACTTCGGAATTGACACCAATAAAGTACGTGAGAAAACCAGAAAGCAAGAAATTGTGGAAGCGAGACAAATAGCTATGTACCTATCGAAACGTTTCACGAAATCAAGTCTTAAGACCATCGGCTTACACTTTGGGGGACGGGATCATTCTACGGTAATTCATGCTATTTCTACCGTAGAAGAGCGAATGACAACCAGCCCAAAACACAAACGTATTCTAGAAGAGCTACACCAACGAATCGAAGTCGCTAGTCTATAACGATTACATTCAGATGCCACGAGGAGATTAACCCAACGCTACGGCTAATGGTTCATACCGACATTCTTACTCTTAAAGCTTTACGCTATCATGCTTTTCACGGAGTGCATGAAATCGAGCGTAAGCANGGTAATNCCTTTGANGTTGACGTAANATTCCATGCGGCACTACGGCAGGCTGGTAAAAGTGACAAATTGGATCTAACCGTAGACTACNAAAAAGNCGAAAAAATCATTAGCGGCGTTATGCTCGGCACCTCCGTTCACTTAATCGAAAAGCTTTGCATGGACATTGGAGAGCAATTAATGGACACCTTTCTCCAGGTTTATGCAGTTCAAGTAGTAATTCGAAAACTCGACCCTCCTATTAAGGTTCCCGCCGCTTATTCCGAAATAAGCATGCAATGGCAACGACCTAGTGATTAAGAGAAGTAAATATAGCACTACGGATAGATTTCATGCAGAACCGCAGTCATTTTGCCGAAAATTCAATGATTCAGGGCAAACCGTATATATCGCTTTAGGATCTAACCAAGGCGATTCCACCGCAAACTTAATTCAAGCTCGATCATTTCTACAAGAAATTAGTACCTCTCCTATACGTGCTTCCCAAGTCTATCAAACTGAACCAATTGGTCCTTCTGACACCGATTTTCTAAACGCGGTCATATGCATAGATTGGAAAGGCAGTCCAGATGCACTGCTTGACCGGTTAAAAGAACAAGAAAGAATACAAGGTCGCCCCTCCCGCTACCCTAAATGGACTTCTAGAACCTTGGATTTGGATATCATTGATTTTGGTGGACTCACTCTGAAATATGACTATTTACAGCTCCCTCATCCAGGCATCGCAGAGCGTTTGTTTGTTCTACTACCGCTTTATGATTTAGCTCCCGAATGGTCTGACCCAGTTACGAAAAAAAATATTTCAGAACTTATAAATACAGCTCCAAAAATGAGAATTGAATTAGGTGCATGGCAATGGGAATAGTGTTAGTTTGTGACATGCATGTTGAACCACAATTTATTGCAGTAGAAGGTGTCATAGGGGTGGGAAAAACTACCCTTGCAAGAATGCTAGCAGAGCGCCGTAAAGCTAGGTTGGTACTCGAGGAATTCGAAGATAACCCCTTTTTACCTAAGTTTTACGAGGATAGAAAACGCTATGGATTTCAAACACAATTAGCATTTCTAGCTAGCCGTTTTCGCCAGCAACAGAATATGATGAGCCAAGACCTTTTTCATACTATGACGGTTTCGGACTATATTTTTGAAAAAGATCGAATCTTTGCGCGCTTGAACTTAGGTTCTGACGAAATGGCTCTTTATGATTCTATTTATTCCATAATGACGGGTATTGCTGCTCAAGCTGATTTAGTTGTCTTTTTACAGTCATCGGTAGAACGACTCATGCAAAACATAGATCAACGAGGCAGAGAGTATGAACAGCACATTACACCAGAATACTTAAGAGATTTAAATGAGGCATACAATCATTTTTTTTATCACTACCAACGAAGCCCAGTGGTATTTATTAATGTAAATGATGTGGATTTTGTACAAACCCCCGAGCATCTTATGTATATTGAAGAGCAATTATTTGAACGCCCTATAATTGATAATATGCATATACATTTATCATGAAATTGATAATCATCGCCACTTATGACATTTAAGCTATTACTATTTTTCTTTTTAATTTGGATTTTTTCACGATTTATAAAAAGAATATTTTTGCCCTTGACTATTTTTCAAAAAGTCGTTAAAAATGCTCCAAATCAACGACCATTTCGCAATAAACCATCTTCTGGGAATGGAGAGCAAAAAAAAGATTTTTCTGCGATTCAAGATGCAGAATTCGAGGATTTAAGTAAATCAGAATCATCTACTAAGAATAAAGATTCTACCATGAGAAAGTCTAAATAAGCTTCTAAAGATAATTAATATTTTAACCGTAAATCAGCCCTAAACAAGGATTGACATGAACATTGAAGAAAAACTAAGCCGCGGCTTTGAATTACTCCAAGAAAAAGACATTGACCATAGCTTAGATATAGCTAGAGAAGTCCAAAAAGAAGCGCCCGAAACCCCAGAAGGATATTATCTTGAGGCGCTTATCATGCAACAGTTAAATCAAATGGATATTAGTTTTTCATGCATAGAAAAAGCCATTGAACAATCCGATAATAATGGAGTTTATTTAAATCTAAGAGGTCATATTCATATGATGAAAGAAGAGCTGAAAAAGGCAGAATCAGATTTTGATGCGGCCATAAAATATAGTGACCTTGCAGCGGCTCACCGGAATAAAGTGATGATTATGTTGATGACTGACCGAGGGGCAGATGCCGTAAATTATTTAATCGAACGAATAAGAGCCGAACCTAGAGACTCCGAAAATTGGATACTTATGGGGGATATGATCATGAAAGGCGGACAAAGTGATAAGGCTCGAACTTATTACGAGCAAGCACTTAATATTGATCCTGAAAATGAATATGCCCAACGGCAGTTGGAAGAAATAGACGGATAAGCTATTACAGTTATTTAGTTTGAATCTTTATGAGGAGTATTAAACGATAAGTAATATTGTGACTATTTACAGCAGCGCTTGATAAAACATAAAGAAATTAAAACTAAATATTTCAGATAGTAACCGCAGTAATCCTAGTACCGTTGCAGTTTCTGTTAATAAAGCAGTATATTTCTTGCCCTTGAAGCTCACGTGGCGGAATTGGTAGACGCGCACGCTTGAGGGGCGTGTGGGAGAAATCTCGTGATGGTTCGACTCCATTCGTGAGCACTATATAATTTAAATAAGTCAAATATTTACATGTGCTTATGACTCTTATTTTATAGGAGCTGCACAGGTTATTTATAGTTATAAGCGTTACAACAGTAAATCAATAGATTAGCAGATAAGTTAATTCTTTCTCATCTGTTCTTTTAATAGCTTCTGGGTTATCTACCAGTCTAGAGTGGATTTATGTCCACATAGATTTTACTTCCAAAGAAATAAATCCATTCACTGCATATCAATATATAATAAAAAGGAATGTTTTAGCGCTTTTTTTACTTTATTTGATACAATATTTACGGTAAATTTATAAACCCTGTTAGTAATGAAAACGTATTTTTCAGGATTTTTTTTAACTTTCATTATCATTGTAGGTATGGGCCATTCAACGAATGCCTCTAATATTCAAAAAGAAAGTTTATCGAGTATTACACCCTCTACTTTAGAGGCCGAATTAATTACTAATATGACAACTCAATCTGTTTCTGATTCTCTTGAAATGGCTACATTTGGTGCTGGCTGCTTTTGGTGTGTAGAAGCCATATATGAACTGGTAGAAGGCATTGTTCATGTTGAATCAGGATACTCTGGTGGATATTTAGAGGACCCTACCTATAAAGAAGTGATTACTGGAAGAACTGGCCACGCAGAAGTAGCACGTATTCATTTCAATCCAAAAGTAATCAACTACGATGAGTTACTTCAGATCTTGTGGCATACCCACAACCCTACAACCTTGAATAGACAGGGTAATGATGTAGGGACTCAATATCGAAGTGTGATTTACTACCATAACGAGGAGCAAAAAGGTATTGCTGAAGCCTCTAAGGAAGCGGTAGATGCAACTGATTTATGGGAAGATCCAATAATAACTACCATTGAGCCCCTTACTAATTATTATGTGGCTGAAAATTACCATCAAGATTACTTCGAGAATAATCCTACAGCAGGTTATTGCTCTTTTGTAATTGCACCTAAAGTTCAAAAATTCAAAAACGAATTTGCTCACTTATTAAAAGAAGATAATTCATAATAGAATCAATAGACCAAAACTTTACACATAAACTTAGAACTGTTTACAAATACATATCATGAAAAAAATATTCACATCTTTATTACCTATAATTGCGCTTACCGTACTAATTAGTTTAGACTCTACCACTTCCTATGCCCAAGAACGAAGAGAAGGAGTTCGTGTCAGTCCGAATGCGGCAGTCTCACAAAATATTGGGGCAACAGTAGTGAATGTTACCTATGGCCGTCCAGGACTTAAGGGACGAAGCTTAGAAAGTCTGGCTCCTGCTGACCAAGTGTGGAGAACTGGCGCGAATGAATCAGCTGCGATTACTTTTTCTACAGATGTTATGTTTGGAGGAAAAATGGTAGAAGCCGGGACCTATTCACTCTACACCATTCCCGGTGATAATTGGACCATTATTATAAATGATAAATTGAGCTGGGGAACTCAGTACGATGATAGTGCAGACGTAATTCGCGTACCTGCAGCATTCACTACTACAGAAGCTACAGAAATGGAATGGTTTAGCATCTATTTTGATACCCTAAGCGAAACCAAAGTTCATTTAAACTTACACTGGGGCACTACATTAACAGCCATTCCAATTACCATTAAATAAATGGTCACCTCTCTGAGAAAAAAGTTGTACTACTCTCTTTTTTTGTATTTTTAGCAGGCCTTTAGCCTGCTTTTTTTTCCTATACTCATGAAAATTCTCCAAGTCTAATTCTATAATGTCCGTCCAAAATAAAACCAAAAGCTCATCAAACTTAACAAGTTCTTTTTTTTATTGGTTTTTATTTTTGCTTTTACTTTTGAACAACTCCTTGTTATCCGCACAATTTGCACCAAACGTAGATAACCGCTTCCTTTTTTCTCATGAGTCTTTAGATCGCATAGACATAATAATTGATCAAGATTCTTTGGACATTATACTGCAAGATGGAAATGAACAAAGTGATTATGAATATCCTGCTATCTTTATCTATACCTACCGAAATACCAACAGTCAAGTTGTATCAATAGATACTGTAGCACAAATAGGTTTTCGACTTCGAGGTAATACCTCCCGTAATTCTGCCAAAAAATCGTTTAAAATTTCTTTTAATACCTTCCAAGCTGGACGACAATACCGAGGACTAGACAAAATGAATCTTAATGGTGAGCATAATGATCCCACGATGATGCGTGCTTTACTTAGCTGGGAGCTAATGCATAAGATCGACTTACCAGCTCCATTAGCCAACCCAGTTGAATTATTTATTAATCAAGAGTACAAAGGTCTCTACATTAATGTAGAGCATATAGATGATGAATTCGTACAGCATCGCTTTGGCAGTGATGCAGGAAATCTATACAAGAATTTATATCCCGCCGACCTGAATTATCGTGGATCCAATCCAGACTCCTACAAATTCAGCCCGTCCTGGACCGACAGACGCACCTATGAACTAAAAACTAACACGCAGGAAGATGACTATAGTGACCTCGCAACCTTAATTGAAGTGTTAAAATATACTCCAACTTCCAGCCTTCCTGAAGCATTAGAATCCATTCTCAATGTGGATAATACCCTTCGTTGGATGGCCGCTGATATTATTACAGGCAATTGGGACAATTACTGGTACAACAAAAACAATTTTTACCTATACCGAAACCCTACGACCAACCGCTTTGAATTCATTCCCTATGACTATGATAATACCTTTGGTATTGACTTTATTGGCCCAGATTGGGGTCGAAGATCTTGGGAAAATTGGGGGCATCCTACCGAGTCGAGACCTCTCACCGACCGTCTCATGGACGTTCCAGAGTATCAACAGCGCT
The DNA here is from genome assembly GCA_002730655.1 of Balneola sp. GTDB lineage: Bacteria > Bacteroidota > Rhodothermia > Balneolales > Balneolaceae > UBA1275. The sequence continues at coordinate 8,101 of PCAT01000018.1, read as the reverse complement.
TAGATTTTTATCTTAGAGAGTTAGTAGAGGGACCATTTCAGCCAGATAGTTTATTCCCCGAAATCGACAGATTATCTACTTTAATGCTTCAGGCCGCTTTGGAAGATGTATACCGAAGCTATGACTGGGGTTTCTCCCCTGAAAGTTTTTTACTTTCACTTGATCAAGGACTAGGCGGGCATGTAGTCTACGGTTTAAAACCCTATATCCAAACACGCTTCGAACATACCAAAGAGCAAAATTCAGAAACTCAAATTCTCCCCGTAATACGAAAAGAATGGAGTCAAGTGCAGCCGTTACGAGAAGATAGTCTACAGTTTGAGATAGCAGTGGAATGGATAGACGACGATCCAAGAGAAATAAACTTAGAAGTGTATATAGGAAATTATTCAGCATTCATTCCATTAACTCCTGCCATACAACAGCCTTCAGAGCTTTCAGCTACTCAGAATGAGCTACCATTTGCAAATCCTCAATGGGCACAACTAACACTAAAGATTCCATGGGTTGGAAATGAACTGAATTATGCTCTGCACGCACGTTCCAACGATGGCGGGGTAAAGCGATTCCCACGTGCTACAGTAAATTATCGAATCCATACTGTACAAAAGCTCAGCAAAAAATTACTTATAAACGAACTTATGTCTAACAACGAAACGACCATAAGTGATCCTTTTGACGCATTTGAAGACTGGGTGGAGATATATAACCCAGGATCATCGAATATTGAACTAAGTGGTTATTATCTAACCGATGATTTAAAAAATCCTGGTAAATGGGCGCTGCCCGATACCCAACTATTGGCTGGAAACTACCTACTTATTTGGGCCGATGATGACGATGAAGAAGGCAGCTTACATACCAATTTTTCTCTAAGCAAAAACGGAGAAGAACTGGGTTTATTCTATAAAGATGTGTTAGACTGGGCACCAGTGGATACTCTCAGGTTCCCTGCATTAAGTGGAGACCAAAGTTTTGGCCGTAATGCCAATTCTGAATATAATTTTAGTTTTATGGCTTACCCAACACCTGGTTCAGTCAATTCGCAGGGCGTTAACAATGAGCGAATAGCCAGTGAACAATCCTCAGATTCTCCTTCGATTATAGAACTACTTCCAAATTATCCCAACCCCTTTAACCCTAGTACTCAAATCCAATTTCGATTAACAAAAGCAAGCTGGGTCGAGTTAAGTATCTATAACACTCAGGGGCAGAAGGTCAGAGAATGGCCCGATAAGTACTTTAGACCCGGACTTCACACTAAAACATTCCACGGGGAAAATTTAGCGAGTGGCTTATATTTTCTACGAGCCTCCATCTATGAGCAAGGAACACAGGATACAAACCGAAGGGAGCTTCAACAGCGCTCGATGCTATTAATAAGGTAAGTACAATTATAAAACATACCTAAGGCATATAATTAACATCTTTTATTTGAGTTTATTAATTAAAAACGAAAACGAGTACTAATCATAATATTGCGACCCGCATTAGCCAAAAATCCAGGTTCATCGATGCTCCCATTGAAATCGATGTCAATCGGACTACCTGTAGAATAGTATTGCGTATCAAGCAGATTATTGACGTCTATACGAATATCGAATCTCGAGCCCTGAAAACTTAATTGTGTGTTCACTAAGTTATAAGCTGGTACTACAAAGCTTGGATTATTGGTGAGTTCCATAAAGGATTCACTGACATATCGCCCTTCCAACCGAATTTGCCATTGGGTAAAGGCATCCAATACCAAGGCCTGATTAATAATCCAATTTGGACTTAGAATAGCTTCCCGATCTCGATAGATTTGCCCATCAGCATTACTAAAAATGTCTATATGACTCTCCATCCAAGCAAGACTTCCCTCCCAACTTAGAGTAGTACTTCTAGAAGGGGGTATTTCAGAGAATACGGACGAAAAAAGCAATGTATTCCATTCAAGCTCAACGCCGTAGCGAGCACTTGAAGCTATGTTTTCACGTTTCTGGACGCCAAATGCGAGTAGTTGACCAATTGGAGCAATTTCATCCATGAAATCCATGTAAAATAGATTCCACGACACGGCTATCTTGCTTCGATTCATACGAAATCCAGCTTCCAAATTGTTCACATATTCCGGTCCAAAACTACTATTTGCTGCCGACTCAAAATTCTCCGCTATTAAGCTAAATCCACCAAATATATCCACTTTAGTAGGCTCACGACCCATACGACCCAAAGAAGCATAACTGCTAAAAGAAGGCGAATGAACGAAGGTCATTCCAATGCGAGGATTAATGAAGAACCAGTCATAGAGTAAATATCCCTCTGAGGGTCTACCGATAAAATCATAATCAGGTTCTATGGTCAAACGCATACTTCGAATTTGTACGTCCGCTTGAAAACTAAGTTTATCCACTTGCCACTGCGCACGACCAAACCAACTTAGTTCTTCTTTGTAGGATTGCTCATTATAATAGGCTTGTTCAAAATTGGGGGTAATTGATTCCTCATTTATTCGATCAAACAGATAAGCATGGACACCGGTACTAAGACTCCACTGCTTTTGCTCATAAAAATAGGTGCTAGTGAGCCCATAATGATGATTGTATAACGGATAATTAATCTGTGCAAGGTTCCCAGTTCCATCATCATAAGTATAAAAAAAATCTCCTTTCGCACCTCCATAATATAAGGAAGACTGAAGCGAACTTCTTGAGTCAATAGTCATACTATGTTGAAACTGCACTAACCGCTGCCCAAAATCATCTTTATCGTTGGGATTTAATAAATTAATACGAGGATCAACTTCTAGCTGAGATTCTGTGGCAGCTAGGTAGCCAAGACCATTTTTTGAGCGAGCATCAAAGGCATTCCATTTGAATAAATGACGATCCCCTATGTAAGCCCCCGAAAAGAAAAAGGAGTATGCTGTAGTAGCGGTATAATCCCGGAATCCATCGGATTGTAGAGAGCTATAACTTCCATACAGCGACCACCGATCATCAATAATACCAGAGGATACGCTTCCTGAAAGCCGGTATGTATTAAAAGCACCGACGCCTACATTCATTTCACCACCCCGTTCTCTGTCTTTAAGTCGTACTGTTTCAAAGTTCACACTTCCAGCATAGGATGCTACCCCATTGGGTGCAATACCCACCCCTCGCTGAATTTGCACCGATTCAAAACTAGCGCCTAGATCTGTAAAATTGGAAAAAAAAACGCCATGATCGATCATATCATTTAGCGGTATACCATTTAAAGTCATATTGATGCGTTCCTGGGCTATTCCTCTGAGGCGCATACCTCCATAATTGCCCATTCGTGTGCCAGATTCACTAAAAGAAATCACCGATGGACTTAGTCCTTCCAATAAAAAAATTGGCTGTTGTCCTTTATAGCTTTGTTCTAATTGTACCAATGACAAGGTAGTTTGGCTCACTGGGTCGTTACTTTTTGCCCGAACACCTTTTATGAGCAAAGCCTCAAGTTCATTATCTGCTTGTAAGCGAATAGTCCATCGTTGGCCCTCAGAGGATGACCTAGTTTGCTCCATCATTTGAAGAGCTATTTCTAGTGAATAGTGAAGCGAGGTATAGCCTATATAACTTATGTTTATATCAAATTCATTATAACCTTGAGCAAAAGAGTTTGACCAAATACCTCGAAATCGTCCTGTCGCATCGGTGCTGAAACCTTGAAGTACATTTTTAGGTTCTCCTTTCGGACTAATCCAAATATTTGCCCCAATGAGTACATTTCCGTTGATTGTATCGAGAACAATTCCACTTATTTCAACTGTATTTTGTGCTTCCCCAGCAGATTTTATTTGTGCCCAAGTTGATAATGGGAATAGGATTGAGATGAATAAAATAACAGATTTTACCAGATTTCTACTGCTTTTAGATATCTTATCTATTATTCCGTTCGATAGAATAGAATACATAATTCCTCCATTAATGGTTGATTAAGGAGGAGGCTAACAAGTCAAAATGTGAACAGGTTTTCCTCCGCCGGTATGATCCGGTTCAGGTTCAAGGGTATGATCTCAGTCCAGCCTAAAAAATTATCGTTATGCCTAATAATATGGTATAACTAAACACATTTGGTTGGACACCCCTAACCACATTTAAAAAATACAATCTTTATTTGGCCAGTAGCAAGTGGAATGTTTTTTAAATGAGTATTTTTATATTTTTTTAGTTAAATGTTAGGATAAAATATTTTATCCTAACATACATGCTTAGCAAGATGGTAAGGATGATGCTTCCATCCTTAATTAGTTATTTATTCACTTATGCTTTTTTTGCATGTTTAATAAACAATTTGTGTACTTCCCACTTTTCTTGATAGCACTGAGTAGTATAACTTGGCTACAATGCAATCCCAATGACTCGACTCGTAATACTGATTTTAATGTCTTTAGTCCCGAGATTAGCGCCAGTGATATACATTCTCACATAGAATTTTTAGCCTCCGATTCTCTGCATGGACGCGAATCAGGCACAAAATTTGAAGCTATTGCCGCAAACTATATTATCCGGGCATTTGAACAATACGGTGTAGAAGCCAAAGGTGATGACGGAACCTTTTTACAGGCCTTCACTATAAATGTCGCGCGCTTAACCAACCCCCATGCCTCCGATGATACCGATGGTGAACGCAGAGTTGCCAACAATATTGTAGGTTGGATCCCTGGCCGTTCTAACACAGATTACATTATTATTGGAGCTCATTACGACCACTTAGGATATGGTTCTTTTGGTTCTTTATACCGAGGAAGTACTCCTCGTATACACAATGGAGCGGACGATAATGCCTCAGGTATAGCCGGTTTGTTAGAGCTAGCTCACTATTTTTCTAAAAATCCACCAGAAGACAATCTTCTACTATTGGCTTTTTCTGGGGAGGAAATGGGGCTGCTAGGTTCTGCTCACTATGTTAAGGAACCAACTATTGATTTAGCCAAAGCCAAAGCGATGATTAATTTGGACATGATTGGACGAATGAATGATAAAAATCTGCTTATTTTTGGTGTTGGTACCACCCCTAAATGGTCAAAATTGGCAAAAGCTGTTAATAAAGATTCCTTGAATTTAAATCTTTTAGAAGATGGAACAGGAGCAAGCGATCATACTTCTTTTTATTATAAAAAAATTCCCGTACTCCACTATTTTACCGGTACACATTCAGATTACCATCGTCCTTCTGATGATCTCGAATATATTGAAGAGGAAGGGCTGGAATTAGTAGTAGCTCATGTAGCAAAAATGGTGGATGCCTTAGGCCCTCTTTCAAAAGAAGAGCTACCTTTTGTTGAAACTCCAGGAAAAGAGCGCCAGAGTATGACATTAGACGGTCCTACTTTAGGCGTTTTACCAGATTATGGATTTGAAGGAGTTGGCATGCGAATCATTGGGACGAATCCCGGACAACCAGCTCAGAATGCTGGGCTACAAAGCGGTGATATTATCTTAGCCTTAGGCCAGACACCTTTCAAAGATATTTATGGCTATATGGGTGCACTAAAAACTCTTGTTATTGGCCAAAAAACTACCATTACAATTATCCGGGATGGAACAAAACAAACCCTAGACCTTCAACTCTAATTCTTTTTGTTTACACATTATGCCTACTTATACCTATAAACGGGAAGATGGAACTACCTTCGACCTCCAACAAAAAATTACTGCAGACGCATTAACAACCTGCCCTAGTACCGGACAAGCTGTCAAACGGGTAATAACCGGCGGCGGTGGAGTTGTATACAAGGGCGATGGCTGGTATATAACCGATTATAAAAACAAAGGTAATAAATCCGCTGACTCTGGGGAATCTAACACAAACAAAAGCGCTAATAATGAAGGATCAGAAAAGCTAGTTGACGCAAATAAAACTAGTGCAACAACTGGAGAATCTTCTTCTAATGATACTAATTCCAATCCTAGTTCAACATAATGAAACCGTTGGCTTACACATTAATCCAAAGAAATAGATCTTATTAATTATGGCTGGGCATTCCACTTCATATTTAGCCGCGCGTGATAAGTTTGTTCAGCTTTGGGGTAACATGGCATCTTCTTGGGGAATCAATAAAACTATGTCACAAATTCACGCATTATTGTATGCTGAAAGTGAAGCTCTGCATACTGATGAAATTATGTCCATTTTGGATATTAGCCGCGGTAATGCCAACATGAATTTACGGCGCTTGTTGGATTGGGAACTTATACATAAAGTGCAATTCGAAGGTGATCGTAAGGACTATTTTTCTGCAGAAACTGACGTCTGGAAGATTGTTAATACTATTATTCGTGAGCGCCAACAGCGGGAAATTGCGCCTATACACAATCGGATAGAAGAATGTATTACCTTACTGGAAGCAGATGATACCGGCGATTTTGAATTAGAACCTGCAAGTAAAGAGTTTAAGGAGCGTATTCAAAACTATAATGACTTTTTAGTCATGTTTGAACGGTTTACCAATGCCTTACTACCATTTATTAATAAAAAGAACCTGACCTTACTGAAACAATTGGTTCGCTTTGTGGAAGCAAAAGAGCGACTGAACGATCTAATATCCCACTCTCCTGAAGAAAAAAAGTAAGTCTTTACCATTTGGGGTCTATTGTGATTATTAAATCTAAGTGCGCAAAAGGGATATAAATTTACATAGCGTGAAAACATTACTCACAAATATATAAAGTAGAATGAACTAGGCATAGGAGAAAACTACTGGAAAAAAACTGCCAACAAGAGTACTTCAATAAATCTTGGTTAGCAAGTAACACTTTTGGATAAAAATAAGTGTTCATCAAATTACTTCTACATTTGAATGGTGGGCCAGCCGAAAAAAATTTGAGACCGATAGGTGAGGTTGGATTTAATTGAGTATTATCCTCGAGAAAATAGATTATTATACCTAGTAGATGCGGATCGTTCTTAATTGAGTGTAGACATTTGATATGAAGTGTGTTTGTTGTGATATGTTATCAAGGTCTTATTGAATCGTTTTTTGAAAAAAAGCTTATGAACAATAAATTAACTTTTGTCAACTACTTTAGAAGTATAATGGGCATTCTTCTTTTTACTGCTCTTTTTTCATTGCTCATTCCTATCGTCAGTATAATCGTGGTAATAAGTTTTGGTAAATTAACCGATTGGGTTTTGGAGAAAATAGCACCACCTCTAGCAAGATTCATACTTTGGATTTTAGGTATCAACTATCGAATTAAGTATCACCAAACAAAGTTGGAAGATGGTACGATTTTGATGGGCAATGTTCATACACCAGCTATATATATTGTAAATCACGCTAGTACCTTAGATATATTGACTATCCTTGCGCTTGCTATTCAGCGTGTGCGATTCGTGGCAAAATGGGAAATGCAATACTTCCCTTTCTTTTTCTTGTTAGGGAGATTAACTGGTCAAATTTTTATCAAACGTAGGGATCGTGAAAAAGCAATTCAAACCCTTCAAAAAAATTATGGAAAGGTGCAACAACATCACCGCTCTATTTTAATTGCACCAGAAGGAACACGAAAGCACGAAATGCCAATTGGCCCTTTCAAAAAAGGTGCATTTCGCATGGCACTAGATTTAAGCTACCCAATAGTACCCATTTACTTTAAGGGAACTACTGAATTAAATGAAGGCGGATCTTTATTTACCAAGGCTGGCAGCATAACTGCTCACGTGTTTTCACCAATTTCTACTGACCGATGGAAAGAGGCAACCTTAGAAAAAAATATTGAAGATATTCGTAATAAGTATCTTCAATGGAGCCAAGATTTATGAATTACTTATCTCTGTAAAAATAGATTTTTTTATTGGTTGAATCTCTACGACTCTTTACCGTATAATCTTTTTGACGACAAAATTGATAAACGGCTGTTCTCATTGAGTTTACAGACTTATCAGTACTATAAGGGACTTCAACTGCCTGCCCACCTGGTCTTAACTTTTCAATAGCTTCCAATAGTGGTTTAAACTTAGAAGAACGTTTTTTTGAAGATTTTACAACTGATCTTTTAACGAATTTTATTTCCATATTATTGTTGATATAACATTACTAAAGTAAAAAAACCGATTAATAAATATATTTAATATTTATTATTGA
>PCAT01000017.1 GCA_002730655.1 Balneola sp. | reverse complement strand
AAGAGACAAACAGCAAATATTGACCAAGCAAGTAATTTTGCAGGGGTGAGCTATACACCAAATTTTTATGATAATAATTTGAATATTACTGGCTTTAATATTGTGGGAATAACTCATCCCGAGGCATTGGACTATTACCATTTCACCCTGTTGGATTACAACAGCATTGATGATGTGATAGTATATGAGATTGAGGTGAGCCCAAAGCGAACGCTTCAACCACTATTCACTGGTACTATACAAGTTTTGGATGAGATATTCGCCTTATTGAGTGTTCGATTAAAACCAAATGAGGTGGTTGTTTTCCCACCGCCTATCCAGCAATTCGACATTTTTTATGAACAACAATTTTCAAATTTTGGAGGAGATTTTTGGTTACCTGTTGACTTCCGCTTAGATGGAGACATTGAAATTGGTTTGCCAGGCTTACAATTTCCGCCTATTGGTTTTAAACAAATATCAAAGTTGAGTGACTATGTGGTAAATCAATGGGTTCCAGACCATATTTTTTTGTTAGAAAACACCTTTACCGTAGATTCTACATCGATTCAATCATCTGACTCGTTGTTTGTCCGCAGCCTTGATGTAGTACCTCTATCTAATATGGAGGAAAGTGCTTATGCTAATCTAGATAGTACGGCTAGTCTTGAAAAATCATTCCAACCAACAGGTTTCTTGGCCAAATTTGTCACAATGGATGAAGAAGATGAAGGGAAGAAAGCAGCAGATGATTCTAGTTTTGTTGGTCAGGCCTTATCTAAAGTTACCCGGAATATGCTGGTCGAAGCTCGATTTAACCGGGTGGATGCTTTATATACTGGTTTAGGTGTACAGCGTAGCTTTTTAAATAAAGATAAGTTTGAGCTAAAGGCTGTTTTAGGTTATAGTTTTGGATATGAAGAATGGAGTCCGCGAATTGAGGGTGAATGGGTTTTGGACCCAGAGGATCAGAGAAATAGAATTTGGGCTCAATTTGGTAATGTTACGACTTCTCGCCTGTACAATACCTATTATTCTAGTTTTATTCAGTCGGCACCTATTCTGTTGGGTTTTGATGATTACAACGATTATTACCGTAATACCTACTCTAAATTTGGATTTACTCATCGTATAAAGATTGCTATACTTGGTCGTAGATCGGATCTGCGTCTTTATTACTCAACGGAAAATCATAGTAGTATTGATTATAAAACAAACTACAATCTTAGGGGAAATAATAGAAGCTCACGAATAAATCCATCTATTGAAGATGGTCGTCTAGCTTCGGTTAACATTGAAATAGAAGGGGGTAGTGGAAAAGAAGCATTAGGAGTGATTGAAGCGAATAACCTTTATTTTGGTGTAGAAGGATCCCATAATGCCCTGGATAGCGATTGGAATTTTGCTAGATTTGAACTTGAAATATTTCAGCGTATCAAGACTTTTTACAAACGCAGATTAATTCCAAACGTATTGGATGTAAAAATTTATGGTGGTAGTTTTGTTGGGGACATTCCTATACAACGTAATGGAGCCTTAGATGCAGCATTGGGTATATATAGCCCTTTTGGGGTGTTTAAGACTAAGGCTTTTACACCTTATGAAGGTGCAAGTTATGCATCTTTATATGCAGAGCATAATTTTCGATCTATTCCACTGGAAGTAATAGGGTGGAATGGGGCAGGTAAAAAAGGGTTGAGTATAATTGTTTTTGGGGGAGTAGGTAAAACTTGGGAAAGTTCGAAGCAAAAAATGTTTATTCAAGGGTTGCCAGGTAATTTACTGTCTTCTACAAATGGATTGCACTCGGAGATAGGTGTATCATTAAGTAATATTTTTAGTTTGATTCGTNTAGATCTTACNTANCGATTAGATACNCCAGGTTTCTACCCNGGNATCTCNNTATCACGTATTTTTTAAATATTTAGAGANNTTTACATNCTTGATCGTTGGNATTTACAACAAATAGCTTAAGTGATATATAGGATAAAGGTAATGGTNTACTGTGAGAGAAATTNACTGACAAAAAAAAGCCTTGAATTTTCAAGGCTTTTCTAATTTTGATAAAAAGTTTACAATCTCATTACATATCTGGATTATATTTCAGTGTGCTAACTGGGTGAGATTCAGCGCGACGGTTTTTCTCACAACCGTTCGTTCCGCTCTCTTTCTCAATTTCACTACATTCTACAGGTGCTTTACCTAATCCACGAGATTCAATTCTATTTTCAGAGATTCCATTTTGAGTATAAAAATATACCACAGATGCTGCTCTACGTAAACTCAATCGAAGATTATATTGATCACCGCCTACGTGATCAGTGTAAGCATCTACACGGACATTAAACGCAGGAGCATTCATAAGCATTTGCACATTTTCAGCTAGTGCCTGAGCAGATGCATCTGTTACGGTAGAACGATCAAAATCAAAGGTAATAGTAGTTAACTGATCTTCAGCTATATATGCAGGATCTGATCCGTCATTCGGATTGGTGCCCATATCAATTTCTTGTGCGTCATTGAACCGGTCACCATCTGTGTCAGCATTGGTAGGATTGGTATTGTGTACGTTAATTTCGTCTACGTCACTCAGGCCTTCCCCATCTGCATCACCATTAGCGTCATTTGGATCTGTATTGTAGGTCATAATTTCATCGTAATCACTTAGACCATCGCTGTCGGTATCGCTGTTATTTGGATCTGTATTGTAGGTATTTATTTCGTCACCATCACTCAAACCATCGCCATCAGTGTCGGCACTATTTGGGTCGGTGTTAGTTTCGTTTACCTCAACTCCATCACTTATACCATCACTGTCGGTGTCAGCATTGTTTGGGTCAAGACCAAGTTCCAGTTCCTGCGTATTAGTAAGTCCGTCACCATCAGTATCGACAGGTATGGGCGGAACAACTTCTTTGGGTCCACAGCCATATTGGCTAAGAACTCCAACAGATAAAAATAGTGTGAGGACGATTAAATTTATTCTTCGTTTCATATGGATTAGACTCCTATCCAGAAGTTTTGATTAATATTAAAAATACTTGTGCAGTTTGTATGAAAATAGTGAACCTTTGCGGTCTATCAAACTAAAAATGTAAATGAACTAGGATTAATTTCCCATCAATCTTATATTTATTTTAAATTTAGGGGCTATAGCTCAGCTGGCTAGAGCGTCGCGCTGGCAGCGCGAAGGTCTGGGGTTCGAATCCCCATAGCTCCACAAAGTTCTTTCTAATTAAGGTAAGAGCTTTTTTTCGGATATTATTTTAAGTGCTCAAGCTTTTGATTTATATTAAATTGAATAACCTTAACGATGTCGTGTTATGCCGATGCACTTAATGAAGGTAAATATGGATATTAAACGTATAAAAAAAGTAAAAAATACTGGGTTTCTAGTAGTATTGGTATGGATTTTTGCTACGATGATTACCTATGCACAGTCCGATAAAGTTACACTTGAGTTTTCCCTGTCACCTATCTTAGAACAAGCTCAAGTACTTGGTTTGTCTAGTTTAGGTGTGGATACGGAGGGTGGAGGTCCAGTAATTATCTCTGGATCATTAATTAACAACACAACAGAACGTCTTGAGAATCTTTATTTTGAATTTGATGTTGAAGCCGCTAGTTATGGTGTGTTAGCTCGGATTCGTCAACAGGCTGCTTATCCTTTTTCTCTATATCCAGGCCAGGTAGTATTTGCAACCAATAATGACATTCAGAGTGAGGAAATACCTGGTATTTCTGATGAGATGAAGTTCGATGGCGGACTTACACCAACCGGAGAAGATTTTGTAGAGGACCTCTCTGGGACCACTTTGCCAAATGATCAATACAGTTTTTCTGTGCGTATTTATCAAGTAAATGAAGCAGGTCGCCGTGAACTTTTTGCTAATGAAACGATTCAGCTTGGACTTAAAGCGTCCGGAGGGGGGGTGGTTGATGAGTTGACAATTCTGCTAAGAACTCCAGGTGACTTGGTTGGCGCAGAGGCAGCTATCACTAATCCTATTCCACAATTAAGTTGGGAAGGTGACGCTTCATTAACTTATCGCGTTTTGGTCGTTGCAGATAATGCATCAGATAGTCCTGAATCACTCTTGGAAAGTGCTAAAAGTTCAGAGACGACAGACCTAGGGGGGTCTTTATTGCAGTTTGAGTATCTAGACCAAAATATACAGGGGAACTCTTTACAATACCCAACTAATGGTGTGCAAGCCCTTGTGCCAGGCCAAACCTATTATTGGCAAGTGGTGACATCGATGAATACTGCATTAGGGATAAATGAAGTTGTTTCGGAAATCTGGGAGTTTACATTGGTTGATCCAGGTAGTGAATCTAATGTGGTTGAGGTAGATCAAGAAACTGTACAGGCAATCGTGCAATTAATTGGGCAAGACACTTATAATGTACTATTAGAAACAGGATATAGTTTTGATAATATCGAAATTGATGGGCAGGTATTTAGTGGTATGGTAGGCGTGCAAAAAATCATAGAACTTATTGAAAAATTTCAAAATGGCGATCTAGTCATAGAAGGAAATTAATCACTCAAAAAAACGGTATTATGAAAGCACTTTTTTTTGTTCTCCTTTTTTCTTTTTTCAGTTTAGCTCCTGATCCATTTTTGGATGAGCCTAATATCAATCCAATACCATTCACACCATCTATCGATATAGTCCAAAACGATGTCATAGAAGCACAGGTCAGGCCTCTTGCCATTGTACGAAGATTTAAACCTGAAGTAGATGTTTTATCAAAGGATAGAGGGGCCTACATGTTGGATCTGCGTGAGAATGTAGGTGAACCACTCTTCGATGGAGATACGTTAGCAACCGGGCAGTCTGGGTATGCGCTTGTTATTTTTACTTCTGACAATAGCGTAGCGAAAGTTAAACCGGAATCTATGTTAGTTATTCGTGGTGAAAGTTTAGCGAATTCTCGTCTCTCTAATCGTAGAATAGACTTAGAACAAGGAGAAATTCGACTCGAAGTCGAGCCTATAGGATCGGGAAGTTTTGATGTCCAAACCTCTCGCTCTTTAGCTTCGGTAAAAGGGACTGTGTTTGGAAACAATGCTGATGGATATATTTGGGTAGAAGAGGGGCAGGTAACAGTTACTGCTTTGAATTCTGGCCAAACAGTTTCATTATTTGAGAAAATGTATGCCGAGGTCAATGAAGGAGGAAGTACTGTCGAATCGGGAACTTTAAGCGATGATCAACTTCAAGATTTGGGAGAAGGTTATGAGGATTTGGATGAAGATTTAATTGAGAGGACGGTCATTGTACGATTCCGAGATGCAAATGGTCAGGTTCGTGAAATAACATTGACTGTTTTTGAAAAATCCGACCAGTAATATTTTTTAGGGATGAAAAGAGTCATTACTCTCTATGTTTACACCGCATGCGTTTGGTAAAATAATCAGAATATATTTTTTTACAGCTCTGTTCACTGGAGCAATAGGAACAGAGCTATACGCACAAATAAATCAAGAGGAATCTTTTATAGGATTAGATGTAATAGACGAAACCAAGGCCATAAGCCTAATTGATTTTAATATATTTGAAGATGGCAATTCTCCATACTGGATAGAGCATCAAATTCCTGTTTTTATCAATCAACAAGAGACTGCATCTTTTGAATTTCAGATTCCAGGACTGCGACCTGCAGAAATAATTGAGGCGGATTTATTTTATCGAACCAATGGTTATATGGGCTTTCGTCAACGCAAGATGCAGTTAATCAATGGACTTTTTAGTATTGAATTGGAACCTAGTTTAATAACCGGAACACAGTTGCAGTATTTTGTGCGAATTAGAACATTACAATACGAAGAAGATATTTTTTACCCATCACAAGGCACTGGAAATGTAGGGTATATCGAGGTCCCATTGGTGATGGATCCTTCCACTTACTTATCAAATTCCATGTCAAAACAAACGAATTATCAGCAGACTGAGGATATTGATGTTACAATTCTGTCTCCTAAACCAGGAATTGGTGTTCAAATGGATGATGCAATTATCGCCCTCTCCCTATTTTATGATCCAGATGATCTTGAATCTGGGAGTTTTCAACTAGTTTTGGATGATGAAGACATAACCGAGCTTGCAGACATATCAAACTATTACATATTCTACAATCCAGATTTCATTTTAGAGGGTCCACATGATATTCAACTCAATTATCTGACTCAAGTAGATACTTTTTTAGTTCGGCAGTGGTCTTTTAGAGTGATTAGCGAAGAAGAAGCAGAGATTGAACAAGTGGATGAGTTTGATAATCCATACCGACCCAATGCCAATTTTGAACTTTCCGCAAGGAATCAAGTAATATCGGAAGATATCACGGAAGCTTATTCAGGACGTTTCTCGGTTTCAGGGGAATATAATTTATTAAAATACTCATTGAACGGGTACTATACTACTCAAGAAGACCCGCGATTACAGCCTCAAAATAGATTTGGCTTAAAACTACAACTTGGTAAGTGGTGGACTTTAGACGCTGGGCATATCTATCCAGATATGGGAAATTTTACTATCTCCGGGCGGCGTATGTTTGGTGTAAATACAGAAGTACATCTGTTATGGGAAAATATCAATATTGAATTACTCTATGGTGAAATAAATAGAAAAGTAACAAATTTATATGCTGGAATTGCTGTAGATACAGTTAAAGCTGGAGACATTCCTCAGGACACCACCTATACTTTAAGCTATAATAGTTCGGGGAGAGGTGGTTTTACTCGTAAGATAATGGGTGCTCGTATTGGTCTAGGTAACGTGAAATATGCCCAATTAGGTATTCAGGCAATGAAAGTTGAAGATGATACTAGCTCCATCTTCAATGTGGTGGATTATGAAGATCTGTTGCTGGGACCATCGGCATTATATTCTAATTTAAATGAAATTGATAGACAACGACTTTCTGCAGAACCGAGTTTACTTAGAATAGAGGGTGGTAGTCCACGACCAAAAGGAAATTTTGTGCTCGGTGTTGATTTAGCATTTGCCATGGCACAGAATAAGATTAATTTTAAAACTGAGACAGTGGCGTCGGTATTGAATGAGGATGTTTATGGTGGACCACTTAACCAAACTCGAGCCGAAGAACTTGGATTTGATGATATTGATGATAGCACTTATGATTTGCTGGATCAGTTAGCAACTATTTTAATTGTCAATGAAAACATCAGTGTACTACCTATACGATTCACTGATGTAGGTACGGATAGTGCGGAAGTAACGCCCTATTTTCCTACTTCTATCTTAGGATCAAATACAGAGTTAACTGCTCAGTTGCCCTTTAATTCAATTTCGGCCCGTTATCGATGGGTTGGCCCAGATTTTGTTTCTCTAGCCAATTCAACTGTACAAAAAGATATTAGTGGCTTTAATGTATCTGATCGGATTCAATTGTTTTCGCGGCAGGTATTTTTAAATCTTGGCTATGAAGAGTTGCAGGATAATGTTGCACAGACAAAGAAGGCGACTACAAAAACGCAATCATATAAAGGAAGTTTGAGTTATTATCCAGTTAATCAATTTATCCCAAAAATAACAGTTGGATATCGGTATAGAATAAGAGATAATGGAATTAAGCGATTCAATCCAGAAGTTTCAATAGATTTTGAAAATAGAGCAGTACAAAATTTGCGTATTTCAGAGGGTGATACCTTGGTTAGCCCAGTCCCAAGATCGAACAGCACGGTGAATCTGAATGCATCAATTACGCAGCGTTTTCGGATGGGAGAGGGTATTACTGACGCAACTGTTAGTCTATCTTCACTCGAGACAATTGACCGAGTATTTGCCTATGGGAGTATTGAAAATAGATCGTACTCTGTTAGTATTAACTCGCAGTTTTCTAGAATACCTTTAAAAACTCAATTTGGATACAGTTTAAATGAAACATATAGTGGAGAAATAAAAAGTGGAAATAGCCAGCTAGAATTAGATATAAAAGGTGTCTATTTTGGGGCAACACTTTTTCTTTTTGATGCAAGATTTAGCTTGAATACACGAGTGGCATACTCGGATAACTTCTCTCAGAGTAGAACTATTGAAGTAGAAGCAGGTGATGAGGAGAACCTATTGGATGATTATTTTATCTTAAGTGAAGAGTTGATAACCAATAAATACCAAACATACGCCTTCGTTGGAGGTTTTGAACTTAAAATTACAGATCAACATAGCCTTAGATTCGATTCTAATTTGATTAGCATAAGCAATTTAGATGGGTTTGGTGACCGTTTTGCACAGTTTAAATATTTATATAGATTCTAAAGGAAAAAATTATACCCTTTATTTAATATTAAAGTAATAACTACCTTCAAATACCCTAAGATAATGGCTCAGTCCAATAAAAAGAAAAAACCTTTTTGGATATACATAATTATCCTTTTTATAACCCTAGTAGTATCAATAAGTGCCACTATGCTTCCCGCTATTCAGCGTATAGAACTTTCCTTGCGGGATCAATTTTTTGAAAAAAGGGGTCCACTGTCTGTTGAAGATTCACCTATTGTTTTGGTAGCCATAAGTGAAAAAGCTGATTCTGAGATTCCAGAGAAATGGCCATGGCCTACAGAGTTACATGCCCGATTAATTCATAATTTGAATCGAGCTGGCGCAAAAGCAATACTTTTTGATGTAATTTTTTCTCAAAAAGATACCTATAATGTCAAGAATGATTCACTTTTTGCAGCAGCAATTGCCAAATACGGTAATGTAATTCTATCTGGTGACATAGAACTTACTCAAAGAAATAATGCAGTTCAATTCAATCCAATATTTCCTATACCTCTTCTCAGAAATAGTAACCCGAATCCGTTTGCACTAGTAAAAACTACCCCTGACATTGATGGTTTTATCCGAAATTACACCTTTGGAAATAACTATCGAGATCAAAGTATTTATTCTTTAGCTCTGGAGGGAGTTCGAGTATTCACCGATTCAGCGTATATTGATCCCTTAGTGGCAACAAATGAACTTTATTTTCAGGTAGGTCCTTATCAGGTAGAAAAATCCAGCCCTACCCATTTTATAATTAACTATTATGGACCGGAAGGACTATTTCCAGTAATAAATTATGAGCAAGTAATTGATGATTCTTCTTATACGACTGTTATGGAAGCAGAGGCGTTTGATTTAAATTTATTTGAAGACCCACTTACGGGTACTGGGTTATTATATGATGAAGTATTTAAAGATAAGATCGTAATAGTAGGGGCAACTATGCCAACCTTGCAAGATTTTCATCCTACTCCTTTTTCCACCATCGATCAGCCAAGACCTGGCTATGAGATACATGCTCACGCATTACAGACTATGTTGGACGGTAATTATTTAAAAAAGCAGAGTAATAACACCAACATGATTGTTATGATATTATTGACAATACTTGTAATCATGTTTAATAGACGATTTGGTCCCGCCTTAGGCTTTCCATTTATGTTGGTATTGATGGTAGGATATTATTTTCTTGCACAGCAATTATTTATAGAATATCAGTTCTTTTTATATGTCACTGGGGTTATAATTACGGTCTTTATTGGTCAAGTAGGCACTGTTGCCTATGAATTTGTAAATGAGCAACGGGAGAAGCGTAGAATCCAAGGAATGTTTTCATCCTATGTTTCACCAACTTTGGTAAGTCAAATGATTGAATCGGGAGAAGAACCCAAGTTAGGGGGGGAGGATAGTTATATTTCTGCTTTCTTTTCGGATATTGTATCATTTTCTAGTTTTTCTGAAAAACTAGAGCCCAAGAAACTAGTATTGCTTATTAATGAATATCTTACAGCTATGACTGATATTATCAATGATCAAGGCGGCACTTTAGATAAATTTATAGGAGATGCTATAGTTGCTTTTTATGGCGCACCAGTACCAATGAAGGATCATGCTTATAGAGCCTGTCTAACCTCCCAGTTAATGGATAAGCAATTAGCGGAATTACGTGCGAAATGGGCGACAGAAGATTGGCCCGATATTGTGCATACTATGCAACATAGGATGGGTATTAATACCGGTGATATGGTTACAGGGAATATGGGATCGTTAAGACGGTTTAATTACACTATGATGGGGGACAATGTTAATTTGGCCGCTAGGTGTGAAAGTGGAGCCAAAGCATATCACGTATTCACCATGGTGACTGAGGCTACAAAGCAAGAGGCTGAACAATGTGGGGATGAATGCCTCTTTCGATTACTGGATAATATTGTTGTAAAAGGTAGAACCAAGCCAGTTAAAGTATATGAAATTGCGGGTCTTCGGGAAGATGCAGACCAGCGTAAACTCGATGCGATTGGTGCTTATCATCAAGGGATGGAGGCATATTTTCGTGGAGATTTTAACGGCGCTATCAATTATTTTAAGCAATCAGAACAATTAGAATGGAACACACAAAATCCATCCCAGTTATTTATAGAACGCTGCCATACAATGGTAAAAAATCCGCCTCCATCAGATTGGGATGGAGTATTTGTAATGACGAGCAAATAAATTAGCTGTTTTTTCCTTGAGACTTCGCCTAAAAAGGTCGTATCTTGCATTTTCGGGCAAGTCCCATACAGTCAGCTCCCTTTGAACTCCGTCAGGGCAGGAATGCAGCAGCGGTAATCTGGTCGTAGCGACGTGATATGGGTCGCTTGCCCATTTTTATACCTTGGATTTAGGATGCTAATGCAACTTTTTATTCCATTGAGTGCATAATATGTGTGGCAATCTGCTCCGCGTGCACTCTTGAATTTTCGATAAAAAGCGTACTCGTTTTTTTCCCAGCACAAACTACTCCAGCTACATATATGCCTTTTCGATTGGTTTCAAGATTTTGTTCATCATAAACCGGTATACATGCTTCATCAGCAGAGTACTCGATTCCTAATTGATCAAGTAAAGCATAATTCGGCCGATATCCTGTCATAGCAAAAACAAAATCATTCTGAATAGTAATCGGTCCATTAGGAGTGTTTAGATCAACTTCATTATCACGTATTTCAATCACTTCACTATTGAAATAAGCCGTAATCTCTTTTTTTTCAATTCGGTTCTCTATGTCAGGTTTAACCCAATATTTAACCGTGGGTTTAACTTGAGAGTAGCGAATAGCCATTGAAACTTCTGCGCCTGATCGAAAGCATTCTAAGGCCACATCTACCCCAGAATTACCAGCCCCAACAACCAAGACTTTTTGGCTGACATATGGATGTGCTTCTTTGTAATAATGCTGCACCTTTGATAGGTTTTCACCAGGGATACCCATACGGTTGGGAGTTCCATAAAATCCGGTCGCGATAACGATTTTGCTTGCGTGATATTCGGCTTTATTAGTAGTTACAATAAATACTCCATCATTCCCATTTACTTCCTGAACTGCTTCATACAAGTGTATTGGTAGGTCATAATATTGTACAGCTCTTCTATAATATTCTAACGCCTCACTACGCGTGGGTTTAAACCCATGAGAAATAAAAGGGATACCCCCAATTTCAAGTTTATCCGAGGTAGAGAAAAAGCTCATATTTATCGGATAATTATAGAGCGATTGAACCAAGCAACCTCTTTCAATTATCAAGAATGGTATACTTCGTTTTTTTAGCTCTATTCCAGTTGCTAGCCCGATAGGGCCTGCACCAATGATTATAACCATAATGATCCTGTAATTAATGAGAATAATAAAGATAAAAAATTCTAAGGTGTACAATTGCGAACACTTTTGTAGCTTAGTTCACTATGATTGGACTTAGTATAAACACCCCAAGCCCGATAAAAAAAATTGCTGCCATTGATTTAGGAACCAACTCATTTCATGTGGTCGTTGTAGAAATAATGTCCGATGGCAGCTTCCGGAGTATAGATGATTTAAAAGAAATGGTGGTTTTAGCTAAGGAAGGTATCGGCCGTAGATTATCACTGGAAGCAATGGATAGAGGTCTTTCCGCTTTGCAGAATATTAAGATTCTTTGTGATAGCTATCAGGTAGATCAAATTTTAGCATATGCAACTAGTGCCATTCGTGAGGCTGAAAATGGGGGGGTATTTATTCAACGTAGCATAGATGAAGTTGGGATAAAAATTAGAGCTATACCTGGAAGTATGGAAGCAGAGCTCATTGGTTTTGCAGTCCAACATGGACTCAGGTTAGATGAAAAACCAGTTTTAATTGTCGATATAGGTGGTGGGAGTGTTGAATTCATTCTGGGTGATAAACACCAGTTTTACTTTCTAAAATCGTTAAAAATAGGCGTATCAAGGATGACGGATCGGTTTAAGCCAAACGATCCTATATCATTCGAACAGATTGATCAAATTAAGGCCTATTACAAAAAGAGCTTATTATCAGTTCAAGAGGCATTGAACCAGTGGCCAACTGAGTATATAATAGGTTCATCAGGGACCATGCAAAATATTGCGTCAATGATTGCCGCTGACCAGGGAGTTGATGTAGAATCCTTTGCTTTAAATGAACGGATTTTCAGTCGCGAAGACTTTATTGGATTCTATGACTCATTTATTGGATTAAATAGGTTCGAACGTCAACTAATACCTGGTTTAGATGAAAAAAGAGTCGATTTTATTAATCCTGGAATGATATTGCTTCGATACCTTATGGATGAATTTAGCTTCAAATCTGTTCGTATTTCTACCCAAGCACTCAGAGAAGGGATGATAATTAGATACTTGAAAAAAGAATTTATTGGACTACATGGTGGCGCTACTTCTGATCCACGTCGAAGAAGTGTTTTTGAATTACTTAGAAAGTGTAATTGGCATGAGCAACATTCGAAACAAGTCACAAATTTAGCAATAAAATTATTCGATGCCCTACAGGTCTCGTTAAAATTGCATGTTGATGATCGAGAATTGTTGGAATATGCTTCTCTAATGCATGATATTGGGTATCATATTTCTCATTCAAAGCATCATAAGCACGCATTATATCTTATTTTAAACGCTGATTTAAAGGGTTTTAGAGAAGAAGAAATTGCTATAATGGGCCATGTCGCCCGTTATCATCGCCGGTCTACTCCTAAAAAGCGACATGACGAATTTGCTGCCTTACCCAAGGATATTCAAAAAAGAATTATACGATTATCGAGTTTATTACGCGTAGCTGATGGCTTAGATCGTAGTCATTATCAAAATGTCCAGGACCTGAGAGTTGATCTTGGTAAAGAGACTTGTACTATTTTTATTCAAACCATTGACGAACCAAGTCTTGAGATTTGGGGGGCAATGAGAAAATCTCACTTGCTTTCTGAAATGCTCAAAATAAAGGTAAACATAGTGGCTAAATAGACAAGCTTGTGTTTATAAGTCAAGTCATAGCCTGACTCAATTAATTTTAACTAGCAGGTTTTATTATCATTCTATTCACCAAAAGAGCCTGCTGGTCCAGGGAATACGACAGGACTTTCAAAGCCATTTATGGAAACAGCTGCTACACCAAAGTAGTAATTATCAATAACAACATTTTCAAGGGTGTGTTCTACTGTATCTGAGGGTAAAAACTTGCTCCACAGCCATTGATTAGAATCGGTGAGTCTCCAATAAATTTTGTAACCAGCTAGCTGGGGATTCTTTCTTGGGTTTAAGGCTTCCCAAGAAAGAGTAGTACTAGGGCGAATAGCCCCTTGAATTTGCACATTGGCTGGGGGTGCAGGTGCCCATGCCATACTGGCCATTATAACTGCATTCAGGTTGGTTAGTTTAGCTGCATAATCAAAATCTACCCCATCGATTGTATCCCCATATTTTATACCATCTTCTTCTCGTACATCTTCATGTTGCATAAAGTAGTTTTCGTTGGTCTCCATAATTCGGACCCCAGGAAATCCAGCCTCATTGAAAGGTCTGTGATGTCCACCGCGGCCGAAGCGATCGAGGCGATAGATCATCATCACATCTAAATTGGGGATATAAAGGTCGGCCATAAGATCTACATACCGTGCGAGATTTCGGGATTGTGAGTCAACTTCCCCGCCGGTAAATCTTCGTATTCGAGCCTCTTGCTTGGTTTCTACGAAGCGAGTGCCTTCCGAAAATACTCTGGCTGTTGTATTATTAATGACTCCATTAATCCCCTTGATGTTTCCAATCATATCATTATTTAACACTCCCTTTATGTCCCATTCATTCGCTATGGCATAATCTGCTAAAATCTTACCACCTAATAAGCCTTGTTCTTCTCCAGATAGACCGGTATAAATGATGGATGATGGAAATTGATACTTAGAAAGAATTCGAGCTGCTTCTATGGCCCCTGCCATTCAAGAAGCATTATCGTTTGCTCCTGGCGAATCAGAAGTTCTATCATTGGGATCTAAGACTCGAGAATCAATATCACCACTCATTATTACGAATCTATTGGGATCAGCATAACCTCGTTGAATTGCCACTATATTCACCACATTGGTCGCTTCTGGAACTCTTCTTTGTGGTTCTACGATTCCTGAAACAAAAAAAACATCTAAGCATCTACCACAATCATCTGATATTTTTTCAAACTCAGTTTTAATCCAACGTCGAGCTGCGCCAATGCCTCGGGTGTCTGAAACGGTATCAGATAAGGTGTGACGTGTCCCAAAACCCGCTAATTGACGGATGTAATATTCTAATTGCTCGGCTGCTGCTGCTGTGCCAATATCATGGAGCTCTTCTGGAGTCCAAGACCTAGAATAGTTTGTATTTTCTGAAGAGTCTTGTGCCCAAGCAAAGCAAGAACTTAGTAAGATAATGAGTATAAAACTGTAGAGTAAACTAAGTAAGCTATTATAACGAAGGCGGAGGGTCTGTTGATTAATGGTTGGATGAGACTGAAGGGTTTTTGCTTTGTTTCGACTGAACTTTTTCAAAATAGGCCTTTAATTGCTTTCGAAATAGTTTTTGGGCTTTTTGTCCTGCTTTTTGCCCTAAATAAGCACCTAAGGCACTGAAGAATAGTACTATTCCAACATATATTAAAAGAGTGGTTAAAGGCCAACCGGTATCATAGATACTAATCCAAAATAAGGGAAGTCCTCCAATTAAGATTGCAAAAACTTTAGGCATCTTTGAAGGCCCATCTAGTTTTCGCATATAACGGCGTGAACTTATCCGTATCATATTAAAATAAACCAAACCAAGACCAAGAAATATACCAATACTATGTAGTATTGATTTTAGCACATATGGGAATAATTCAGATGAGAAAATGGTAAAAGCTCCAGAAACCACCAATAAACCAGAGATATAGAAAGCCATTCGTGGGAATTGTTCACTATTAATTATTTGGTTAACCATTCTTCTGGATTCAAATTGGTATTATTTTTTCGGACAGCGAAAAAGATGCTTTCCCCCATTTCTGATTCTACTGTACCCGCACGACCAACGGGACTTCCTGCCCGTAAAATGGTTGAACTATTAACATAAATTTCACTCAAATTTCCGTATACGGTATAGTATGAGCCGTGCTTAACAAATACCACATTACCATATCCTGGTAGAGGTTGAATAGCAAACACATAGCCATCAGATACTACTCGAACTTCTTCTCCTGCACGCGTTACTATATTTATTCCTGGGTGTTCTGTTCTAGTTCCGTACAAGGGGTTTCTGGTAATGCCAAATTTCTTTGATACAGTGGTAGATTTTACAGGCCAGGGTAGTTGACCTTTAGACACAGAAAAATTTTGCTCATATGCATTTAAAGTTTCATCTGAAACATAGGAGGCTCGAGTCGGGGTAGAGTATTTTGCCACCTCTTCTGCTCTTCTTGCGGCATCTGCAATGGTGCGTGCTTCTTCAAGACGCCTTAGTCGTTCATTCTCAAGTTCACGGATTCTATCTTCCTCTGCTATGAGGCTTGAGAACTCATTTTCAAGATTATCTTTTTGAGCTTGAACTTGTCTAAGCTGATTCAGCAGGGTAGAACTCTCTGCTTTAAGTCGTTGGGCACTTCTTAGTTGTAGATTCCGTTGGTAATCAAGTTTTGTTTTTTCTTTTTCAATTTCGTTTATGACTAGGTTGTTCTTTTTTATACTGCTTTCCAAATCAACTTGTATACCACTAAGTTCTTGTTGTTTAGCAACGATTTCATCTCTTTTATTTCGTTTAAAATCTTCTAGTTTATTCAAGTAATAAGCACGTCTAATCATCTGATTAACAGACTTTGACGTGGCTAACAATTCAATGGAATTAAGTCGCCCATTTATATATGTATAGCGCATTATCTCCCGATAATTATCCAAGGAATTTTGTAATTCCTTCTCCCGTAACTGTATTTGTTCTTTTATTAGATTCACTTCTTCTACAATCTGGTATTGTTCTCCTTCAAGGCTTCTAATTTTATTGTCTTGAAGAGCAATCATCTTATTTAACTGTTCGTATTGCTGAAATATCTTACTATATTCGTTCTCGTTAGCATTTATTTGTTGTTCAAATTCTCTAATTCGCTTGGATAATTCCTCAATTTCAGATCGTGTTTCGTTCTGTTTGTCTAGTATAGCGTTTCTTCGTTCTTGATAGGTTTGAGCTGAGAGCTCATCAGATCTTAGAATGCCCAATACCATGAAGCCAAAGAGGTATGTTATAGTAGCTAAGGTCAATAAGCCAAAGCGAGATTCCTGGGTATAATATGGTACAGAAGTACAAATCAACTTATTGGATCTGGGTGTAATTATTGGGAATGGTTACCGGTGGAGGTATAATGGATTGGTTGAATTGTAGTTCAACAAGTTGTATGAATAATTGTGATTTACGTGTTTCATTCTCAATACTAAATGTACGGGCAATTGGAGAATTTTTATAGTTCTTTCTGCCATTCACTTGAAGTTTCCAAATTTCGCCAATGCTTTCTCGGGAAGATTTATTATGATAGATCATTGAAAGTGCGAGGGTCTCTAATTCNAGAAAAACATAACCNATGTCTGGTATGGTCAAACGTATATCTTTGGCAGACTGATGAACTTGTTGAGTTTGTAAAATCCAATGCTCATAATGTATGAGTTCGTATAAACGAATGGGGGGTATAAGGGCTGAAGCACTCAAAGGAATAGCATTTTTGTGCCATCTAATCACTTGTGATTCAATTCTGTCTAAAAATAACACGGAGTCTACATCTATCTGTATGGTTGCCACAGGAATACCGATACGATTTTTAAGCTCATAGACTTCTCGGTTTTGACTAACATAATAATCAAAACTAAGTTGTTCACTTTGTCCTGGAGCACTGAACAATAATTTACCTTTGCCGAAAAATGATCTTGGGGGAGACTGTATTTCTAGCTGGCCGTATATTTTGGATAAGGGCATGTTTGATAAGGTATACAGTTGGTCACTTGATGAAGGAAACATAAAACTACTGCTACCACAACCTAAAAAAAATAAAATACTTATGGTTAAGTATACTCCGAACAGAATAGAATGTTTATACCATTTAATCATGGTCTCCTGATAATTTTTGCTGTATTCGTTGGGTCGGTCCACCTAATTCGAGGGCTTTTACCCACCAAATTACTGCCTCATCTGATTCACTGAATAAATGATATATATCTCCCTTTATTTCTATCAAAGTGGCATCTTCTGGTTTAATTGAGAGGGCTTGTTCAATTTTCGACTCAGCTTCGCTCCTGTTGTTTCTATATCGTGCTTTAAAATAGGCAAAACTAGCCCATGCATAGGCGTTATCAGGGTCATAACGAAGTGCATAGTTGAATGAATGCTCAGCGGGTTCAAGGTCTCCAGCCTCAGCTTGCAGTTTACCGAGTTGCAGGTACCATTCTGATTTTTGGGAACGCGGCCCAGGACTACGAATAGCTTGTTCGAACCATTTCTTTGCTGCGTTCTGGTTGTCTAATTCAAGTTCTATCCAACCTAATCCGCTTAAAATTTCTCCTTGCTCAGGAAAAAGTTCATTCCACTCTAAGATTAAAGTTTTTTGGTTAATTAATCCTATCTCACTATCATTCAACTTGTGCAACCACACTATGGCCTCTTCGGGATTATTTGGGGTCGTATTTTGTTGAAGCTTTTGAAAAAGCAAAGAACTTTTAGATTTATCTGGTGCAGGTTTATATTTATCATCATCATTTAAGGTTGCCTCATTAAATCTATAGTTGTCAGAGATTTCTTCATTATCCCTTTTGGGAGCAAGCTTGCTTATTTCTTGCTCATAAGGAAATAAATACTGCATTTCTCCGACAACAGTTTCCATTGAGTCGGGTATACCAAGCAGTTCAAAATTTCTATAGAGCAGTCTATACCAGTCTTTGTGTATTTGGCTGAAGGGTTCGATAGGTAGTTCATTAGGTTGAGACATTCTAGGGAAGTGTTGGGTAGCCGTCCTTTTTAGAGGTTCCAATATACGCTCACGAATCACCTCATTGGCATCCGCTAAAAAACTCATTTTATGATGCATATCTATTAAGATGGTTAGTGCAT
Organism: Balneola sp.; assembly: GCA_002730655.1. Taxonomy (GTDB): domain Bacteria; phylum Bacteroidota; class Rhodothermia; order Balneolales; family Balneolaceae; genus UBA1275. The sequence continues at coordinate 6,069 of PCAT01000017.1, read as the reverse complement.
CCCAATGATATTTATATTGACTTAGAATTAATTCTAATTCTTTTACAGCTGCTTGATAGTAACCCTTAGCATACAAAATTTGGGCTAATTGAATTTTATACCATGGATTCATAGGTTCTTTTATTAAGCTATTTTCTGCATAAAAAAGTGCGTTATCATAATCATTAAGATGAAAATATATATTAGCTATGGCATGGGTAATACCACTTTGATTACGATCAAGTTCCTCTGCTTGTAGGAGAAGTGTCAAGCCCTCCTCCAAAGAAGTATTATTAACGGCGAGCAAGCCTTCTAAAAATAGTTTCTGCACTTGTGTACTAATTTGTTCAGGTGAATTATATGAAATTAGACCTTCAATGGAGTCATCTTGCGCGGGAATTTGTGCATTAACTTCTTGATAAAGATTTAATAGCAGAATAAATATGATAGATATGAAAGGGTTAATACGCAATAGTAACAGCTACTTAAATAGTTAATTATTGAGGTTTAAAAAAAGATATAACGGAATTGTAATTAAAATATCAAAAAGCGTACTTTCTAGTTATGCTAATCTCTAAAGTATATCGACCAATTCCAATTCCGGTAAATCCGGTATGGCCTATCTATCGGCGACTGCGGTAATTGCCATTACTCCGAGCGTATTTACTTTCAACGCTCATTCTTCTGCAACTATACTTTCACTCTCATTTTTCACTCTTTTATACTCACTTATGATATTCACTCTACGTTATTGTACATCTTCGCATTATCCCTATGCAGGAGCTATTTGTGAACTTATAGAAATAGCGGCTAAACAACGTGGAACCGGTATCGCTAAGCGGGAGCCGGAATACATTAAAACCAAAATGGACAATGGTAATGCCGTAATTGCCCTAAATGGCTCGCAGTTCGACTTTTTATTTTCTGTTGAGCGTGTGAACGAGTTAGTCATGTCTGGCTTAAGTTTTAGAGATGCCTATATTCAGGTGGGTAAAGAATTGGATGATGGAAGCTTTATACCACCAAAAGATCTAGATCACAGCCTTGTGGGTAGCATGGGAAATTTGGAGAATAATCGAATTGAAAAGAATATGAAAGAATTGATGCAATTGTTTGTATGATAGAGCTCATTAGGCTAGACTTAGGTGATTAGTATTTTAGTAGCATCTGGTACTTTGGTTCCCATATATCGGTATTTCTTTAAGTGAATACTAAATTTTGCATCAGCCTATGAATCATTGCCCCCAGTATTCTTATTGGATATTTATAATTACGATGTAGCAATTAGTAAAAATAACTGGAAAATCATTCGATAAGATACATATCGATGCGAAGCTGAAGTCAATTATGATGAAGTAGTAATAGGCTCTTGAGTGAATATCAAAAGAAACGGTCCAAAAGAGCTTTAGCTTGCCTTACATAGTCTCCGCCAAATAATATGGCATGAACAAGTAGAGGGTAGACTTGACATAATTTTAGTCGTTCTTTCCAGCCAGATTGCAAAGGGTACTCAGTTTGATACCCATCATAGAAAGCTGGGGTGAACCCACCAAATAACTTAGTCATTGCAAGGTCCATTTCTCTATGCCCGTAATATATGGCTGGATCAAAAATAGCTGCATGCCCCTGTTTAGTAAAAAAATAATTACCGGACCAGAGATCTCCGTGTAAGAGTGCGGGTGGTTCATCTGGAAAAATAACATAGGTGTAATTAAATACTCGTTCAAAAATACTACAATACTTATTATTGAGTAACCCTTTATCTACAGCCTGCTTAGTTAACGGCTCAATACGTTCTCTAAAAAAAAACTCCAGCCAATCGGCATAATAGCGATTCGTTTGGTTGATAGATCCAATATAATTATCCTCAGAAAAACCAAATAATTCGTTGCTATTCTTATGTAATTTGGCAATATCCACTCCAAATTGGAAATCATTACCTTGTGTTTCTTCTTCAAGATATTCTAGTAATAAGTAAGAGTTATTATATGAAATGACTTCAGGTATTACCAAAGAAGTGTTAGCAGAGCGTAATGTATTCAACCCTTTTACTTCTTGAGTAAATATCGATTTCGCGGTGTCAAGTTCCTCTTTGTCAAATTTCAGAAAAAAGGATTGTCCATCTTCTAGCTCAATTTTAAAAGCCTTTGAAATATCCCCACCCTGTATTAAAGTAGCTTTTGCAATCGGTGCAAATAATACGGTTTCGATCTCAGATCTTATAGACCCTGGGATGAGGTATGCACTCATATCTAATTAGTTTAATAATTCTTCTAAAATACTATTTTTTATACGTGTAAAATCTTGATCGCTTGTTATTCGTACCAACTGAGTTGAGGCAAATATGGAACTTAAAACTCTAAGGGCAGTGGTTCGTGTATTTTGTATTTTTCGGAACTGTCCTAGGTCCAAACCTTCTTGAATTAGTTCAGTTAACCACTGAATGACCAATTCAGTAAACTCTTGAACTTCAGTTTGCACATTAGGTCCTAATGAATACCAATCCGTTGCAAAAGCGCTAATTATATCTACTTTTTCACTAAGATGAATCGAATGATAAAAATTTAAAAATGTCTTTAGCCTATCTTTGGGTTCTTTAGTGGCCATTTTTTGGCTGAAGCGGTCAAAGATATCCTTATGCCACTGAGCAATTGCAAAAGCTAGATCCTGTTTCGAAGGAAAATGATAATGAACGGCTGCATTTTTAATTTGTAATGGCTTAGAAATATCGGCATAACTAAAAGCATTAAAGCCCTGTCTGCGCAATAAATCATCCCCTAATTGAATTATTTTTTCGCGGGTACTAGTGGACATATCTATTAGTAGGTAAGTATGTATTTAAAAATTTATAATGTTATTTATAAAACACTAAAGTATATAGTTAATTTACTTATTTACTAGTAGGTTTACAAAAATCATTCTTTGACTATATAGGGTGAAAGCTGTTTAAGAAGTTCTTTGCTAGACCGATCAAGTATGGTAAACACATTTTCAAAACCATTTATTCCACCATAATACGGATCTGGAACATCTTCGTTAGGTCCATCTGGGTCGAAACTACGCATCATTTCAACTTGAGAATCTGTTATACCTGATTTTAGTTTCATTATATTAACATAATTACTTGAATCCATAGCTAAAATAAGATCGAATTCGTAAAAATCTATGGAGTTGAATTGACGAGCTCGGGAAAGAAGAGGCACTCCGTGAGATTCAGCTATTCTTCGTGAGGTAGCGTTAGCTTTCTCTCCAACATGATAGGCACTAGTACCTGCCGAATCAATAAAGAAAAAGGAATCAAGGTCACACACTTTAATTTTTTGTTGAAATATACCTTCAGCTGTTGGGCTTCGACATATATTGCCTAGGCATACAAAACAAATTCGATAAGGTTGTTTTTTGGTAATATTTCTGTTGGGTTGGAATTCCATAGCTGTATTAGAATCAATGTTAGATAAAATAGTGAATGAATGAAGATGGTTGTTAGCTGAGATTGTACCTAATGGGAAAAGAATATAATATCCTTCTTGGACGAATGAAATGAGCAATAAAATCTAAGCATTTGGCCTAGATTGCTTATATTATCACTTCTCTAGGAGTACGAAACCGAAGATTCTCTATGTCACTATCGTTCAAAGAAATAAAAACCCTAAGTTATCCAAATGCTGAAATTGACATTCTAAAAGAATGGAAAGAAAAGCAAGTTTTTCAAAAAAGTATAAGCAGTCGTAGCGAAGGAATCCCATTTAATTTTTATGAGGGCCCACCTACTGCCAATGGTAAACCAGGTATCCACCATGTTATGGCGCGGACTGTTAAGGATTTATTTTGTCGATATAAAACATTAAAAGGTTATAAGGTTGAACGAAAAGCTGGTTGGGATACTCATGGGTTACCTGTAGAAATAGAAGTTGAAAAAGCTCTTGGCCTGACAGGAAGATCTCAGGTAGAGGAATATGGGATTGCCAAATACAATGCAGAATGCAGGTCAAGTGTACTAAAGTACAAAGACTTGTGGGATGAATTAACCGATCGAATGGGTTATTGGGTAGATCAAGAAAATCCATATATCACTTTTGAAAATGACTACATAGAATCTATTTGGTGGGCGCTCAGTGAATTACACAAAAAAGGACTATTGTACAAAGGATATAAAATACAATGGTATTCACCAGGTAATGGAACGGTACTTTCGTCTCATGAGGTCAGTTTAGGATACAAAAATACTCAAGACCCTAGTATCTATGTCATGTTTCGGAAACCAGATGAGGAAAAAACTTATTACTTAGCATGGACCACTACCCCTTGGACAATAATTTCAAATATGGCTTTAACCATTAATCCTGAATTAGATTACGTTAAACTGTCTCATGATCACAATAATTATATTGTTGCTAAAGATTGTGTTGAGCGGGTATTTGGTGAGGAAGTTACAATTAAAGAAGAGTTTAAAGGAAAAGCGTTATTGGGCAATAAATATTTACCAATTTTTGATTATGCCCTACAAGAGTATGACATTGAACAGGCTTGGAAGATTATACCAGCAAGCTACGTAACCATCGATGATGGTACAGGCATAGTACACACCGCTCCAGCGTATGGCGCGGATGATTATGAAGCCTGCGCTGAAGCGCAGATACCAATGTTTAACCCAATTGATCGAGATGGATGCTTTACAGATCAGGTTCCAGAATTTAGGGGACAATGGTTTAAAGAGGCCGATAAAGGGATAGTCAAAGCTATTAAAAACAAAGGGCATATGTTTCGTCATGAGACGTTTGAACATAATTACCCATTCGACTGGCGTAAAGGTACACCATTGATGAGTTACCCAGTTGAATCTTGGTTCATTAAAACTACTGCTGTAAAAGATCGTATGGTTGACCTTAATAAAACAATTAATTGGAAACCATGTACTACAGGTACAGGAAGGTTTGGGACATGGCTAGAAAATAATGTGGATTGGGCTATATCAAGGCAACGGTACTGGGGTACACCTCTACCTATTTGGCAAAGCGACAAAAATTCAGATGTATTTGAATGTATTGGTAGTGTGTCTGAGCTAAAAATGAAGGCTGGAATACCAGAGGATACCGAAATTGATTTACATCGCCCATACATTGATGAACTAACCTGGCCGGCACCAGGTGGTGGGACTATGCGACGTGTACCTGATTTGTTAGATGTTTGGTTCGATTCTGGATCGATGCCTTTTGCGCAATGGCATTATCCAATAGAAACCCAGTCAGATTTTAAAGACCGTTTCCCCGCTGACTTTATAGCTGAGGGTGTAGATCAAACTCGTGGCTGGTTTTACACTTTACACGCCTTAGGAACCATGCTTTTTGATCAAGTTGCTTATAAAAATGTGGTATCAAATGGCCTTGTACTCGATAAGAATGGCGAGAAAATGAGTAAGTCTAAGGGGAATACAGTTGATCCATTCGAAATTTTGAAAACATATGGTGCGGATACAACTCGTTGGTATATGATGAGTAATTCTTCCCCTTGGGATAACTTGAAATTTAGCGAGGATGGACTAAAGGAAACACAGAGAAAATTTTTTAATACCATGGTGAATACTTATTCATTTTTTGCCATGTATGCAAATATTGATGGGTTTAATGCCAACACTTCTCATATTCCTGTGCCCGATAGACCAGAGATTGATAGGTGGATCATATCACGACTTAATACTACGATTAAACAGGTAGAAGAGTACTTTGACGCATATGAACCAACAAGGGCAGCAAGACAAATGGAGAATTTTGTAGAAGAACTAAGCAACTGGTATGTTCGCAGAAACAGACGTCGTTTTTGGAAATCAGGAACCACATTGGATAAAACAGCTGCTTATCAAACACTGCATGAGTGTTTGTTAAGTATGAGTCAGTTAATGAGCCCTATCGCCCCATTTATTAGTGAATGGTTATACCAGCGTTTAATTAATACCATGCCAGCCTATGAAGAGTCTGTTCACTTATCATTTTTCCCAACAGTAGAAGAAACCGCAATTTTACCAGCATTAGAACACAAAATGGAACGAGCAAGACTTATTTCAGCTATTGTATTACGTATTCGAAATCAAAT
>PCAT01000016.1 GCA_002730655.1 Balneola sp. | reverse complement strand
GGTACTTGGGCCTAAAGGACTAATGCCAAATCCTAAAAGCGGCACTGTTACAATGGAAGTTGCTAATGCTGTCAAAACAGTAAAAGCTGGACAGATCGATTTTCGTGTAGACAAAGCTGGTATACTTCATACTACAATTGGAAAGGTGAGTTTTAATACAGAACAGATTAGAGAAAATGCTGAAGCATTTTTGTCGACTGTGATGCGACTAAAGCCATCCTCATCCAAAGGTATTTATGTAAAAAGCGTGTTTATGAGCAGTACTATGGGACCTAGCATACCCATAAGTAAAACCGCAGTTACATCTCTTAATTAAGGAGGAAATAAATTATGCCTACTGCTGACAAACGAGCCATATTAGACGAAATTTCAGAGACCCTGCAAAACTCAGGAGCACTTTATGTGACCAAGTATAAGGGGATGTCTGTTGCTCAAGCTAATAAGCTTCGTGGTGCGTTTCGCAAGGGAAATGTTCACTATAAAGTTTACAAAAATAAACTTATGAAATTGGCAATGCAAGAACTAGGTGGGTATGACGAAATGTTACCCTTACTCACAGAACAAAATGCATTTGCCTTTGTCGAAGATGAGCTATCCGCACCTGCAAAGGTTCTTAAAGATTTTATCAAGGATAATAATGATAAGCCTGAGTTCAGAGCAGCACTCATTGATGGAGACTTTTATGGTCCCGATCAACTTGTGGTACTCGCTGCAATGAGGTCAAAAGATGAAATCATTGGAGACATACTAGGTTTGCTAATGGCACCAATTACCAATGCGGTTGGTGCACTGCAAGCCCAGGGATCTAACCTTGTAGGAGCTGTAAAAACAGTCGCTGTTAAAAGCGAAAATTAATACTTATCAATCAACAAACGATTTTTACTAAAAATAACTGGAGATAAAAAATGGCTGACGTTAAAGAATTAGCTGAACAGCTAGTCAACTTAACAATTAAAGAAGCAAACGAACTTGCTAGAGTACTCGAAGAAGAGTACGGTATTAAACCTGCAGCTGCGGCTGTAGCGGTTGCTGGACCTGCTGCTGGTGGAGACACTGGTGGAGCAGAAGAGCAATCTGAATTTACTGTAGTACTTGAGAGCGCTGGAGCAAAGAAAATTGCTGTAATTAAAGAAGTACGTGGAATTACTGGTCTAGGTCTGAAAGAAGCTAAAGACTTAGTTGATGGTGCTCCTGGAAACGTTAAAGAAGGTGTTTCAAAAGAGGAAGCAGAGGAAATCAAAGCCAAGCTAGAAGAGGCTGGAGCCACTGTAGAGCTTAAGTAATTTCTAATTACAATTCGTTGGTAGCCAATATCGTGTAAACGGCATTGGCTATCGGCGTCTATATTATACGGCCTTAAAAAAGGTCAAATACGATTATCACCCTTCAATCTTTAAGGAGAGGTCCTTTTGAGTAAGAAGTTGCAAACAATTCCCAATACGAACAGAGAATCATTTGGACGCACAAAACATGTGCTTGACTATCCAGATTTTCTAGACATTCAATTAGAATCATTTGAAAAATTCGTTCAATTGGATATCGCACCTAATGAACGAGAAAATCAAGGTTTACAAAGAATTTTCAACGAGAATTTTCCCATACAGGACACTCGTGAGACCCATATTTTAGAGTTTTTGTATTATAATGTTGACGTACCCAGGTACACAATAAATGAATGTCAGGAACGAGGTTTAACCTATTCGGTACCACTTAAGGCAAAGTTACGACTATCCTCTGTTGATGATTCCGATGAAGCTTCCGAAACCATAGAACAGGAAGTATTTCTTGGTGATTTACCATGGATGACACACCGAGGGACATTTATTATAAATGGAGCAGAACGAGTAATCGTAAGCCAATTACATCGTTCACCAGGTGTCTTCTTTGGGCAGTCCATACATCCAAATGGAAGTCAATTGTACTCTGCTCGAGTCATACCTTTCAAAGGATCATGGATTGAATTTACTACAGATATACGCGATGTATTGTGGGCATATATTGATAGAAAGAAAAAGATTCCAGCTACTACCTTAATGAGGGCGCTTGGGTATTCTACAGATGAGGAACTGCTGAGTTTATTTCAACTGTCCGAAGTTCTAAAATTTAGTACAAAAGCTGATTTCAATAAAAATCTTGTTGGAAAACGTTTGGCTGAAAGTATTACCACTGAAGTCACCGAAGAAGTAGTTGACGACGAAACTGGTGAAATTACCGAAGCGACCAAGCGTGTAAATCTATTAGAAAGGGATCATGAATTAACTGAAGATAACTATGGATTAATTAAAGAATCCGGTCTAAAAAAGATATTGATTCAGAAAATTTCGAGTGAAGAATCTGAGCGATCTGTCATGATGAACACGCTCAGAAAGGACCCTACCCATAATGAACATACAGCACTTGGAGAGGTGTACAAGCAGATACGTTCAGGAGAGATGCCGGATCCTGAAACTTCAAGAGCAATTCTTGAACGCTTATTCTTTAGTGATAAAAAATATGATTTGGGTGAGGTTGGACGTTACAGACTTAACAAACGGCTTCATCAAGATTCTACCGATGTTCAATTTTTGACCAAAGAAGATATTGTTGCTATCATCAAAGAGGTTATCCGTCTCAAGGATTTAAAATCTCAGGTTGATGATATTGATCACTTAAGTAATAGACGTATTCGTACCGTGGGTGAACAGCTAGGTCAGCAATTCGCCATAGGTTTAGCACGTATGGCTAGAACTATTAAAGAAAGAATGAACTCAAGAGACGCAGAACAGCTAACTCCTCAAGATTTAGTAAATGCCCGCACTATCTCTAGCGTTATTAATACCTTTTTTGGCACCAATCAGCTATCTCAATTTATGGATCAAACCAATCCACTAGCAGAGCTGACTCATAAAAGAAGAATGTCTGCTCTTGGCCCTGGTGGTTTAACCCGAGAGCGTGCTGGTTTTGAAGTTCGTGATGTCCATTACACGCACTATGGGCGCTTATGTCCAATTGAAACGCCGGAAGGCCCTAATATTGGTCTTATCTCATCTCTTTGTGTACACGCGAAAGTTAATGACTTTGGATTTATAGAAACACCGTATAGAAAAGTCAAAGACGGAAAAGTTAGTAAGGATGTAGAGTACTTAGCTGCTGAGCAAGAAGACGAAACTGTAATTGCTCAGGCAAATGCTGAATTAAATGAAAGCAGCAATTTTGTCAATGAAACAGTGTTCTCTCGCATGCGTGAAGGTAACTATACTCAAGCTCGTATCGATGAAATCGAGTACATGGATGTTTCAACTAATCAGATTACATCATTGGCTGCTGCACTCATTCCATTTATTGAACATGATGATGCCAATCGCGCCTTAATGGGTTCGAATATGCAACGTCAAGCTGTTCCTTTGTTACGACCTGAAGCGCCTGTGGTAGGTACCGGCCTTGAACATCGTGCTGCAAGGGATTCAAGAGCAATAATTACTGCTGAGGCCGATGGTGAAGTGGTATATGTAAGTGCGACTGAGGTTCGAGTGAAATATGACCGCAACAAACTAGAACAGAATTGTTACTTTGACAATGGTATTAAGAGTTATCAGTTAGAAAAATTTACTCGTACTAACCAAGATACTGCTACGAATCAGCGACCAATTGTTAAAATTGGTGACCATGTTAAGAAAAATCAGGCCATTGTAGACGGTTGTTCAACAGACGGTGGGGAACTTGCATTGGGTAGAAATCTTTTAGTTGCATTTATGCCTTGGCGTGGATACAACTTTGAGGATGCCATAGTAATCAGTGAGCGCATAGTTCAAGAAGACATCTACACTTCCATTCACATTACTGAATTTGAGCAACAGGTTAGAGACACCAAACGGGGTGAAGAAGAACTGACTCGCGAAATACCTAACGTATCTGAAGAAGCCACACGTAACTTAGATGAGAAAGGAATGATTCGTATAGGTGCTAAAATAGCCCCTGGCGATATTTTAGTGGGTAAAATTACTCCCAAAGGTGAGACAGACCCAACGCCTGAAGAGAAATTGCTCCGTGCTATTTTTGGTGATAAAGCGGGTGACGTAAAAGATGCATCTCTAAAAACACCTCCTGGTGTATCAGGGACTATTATCGACACACGCTTATTTAGTCGTAAGCGCGATGAGCTAATTTCCAGAAAAGAGGAGAAAAAGCGAGTCGAGGCTGAAAATGAACGTCATGTCGAGAAGTTATCAGAACTTAATCAGCAATGGGCAGACAAAATGTATTCATTGCTTAGAGATAAAACCTCACCGGGAGTATATGATTACTCTAAGGTGGAAATGATTCCCAAAGGAGAAAAATATAAAAAATCAGTTTTCGAAGAAATTGATCCAGTAAACATTAATGAAAACATTGATTGGGCCACTGATAAAGAATTGGTTAAGCATGTAAAATTACTTTTCCACAATTATCGTGAACTTCGAAGAGAAATTGACAGTGAAGCAAAACGACGTACTTTTGCTATACAAGTAGGAGATGAACTACCCCCAGGAATTATTCAGAAAGCCAAAGTATATATTGCTAAAAAGCGAAAGTTACAGGTAGGTGATAAGATGGCAGGGCGTCACGGTAACAAAGGGGTTGTTGCTAAAATTGTTCCTGTAGAAGATATGCCATTCATGGAGGATGGTACACCAGTAGATATTTGTTTAAATCCTCTTGGAGTACCCTCTCGTATGAACCTTGGTCAAATCTATGAGACTATTCTAGGGTGGGCTGCCAAAAAATTAGGTACTACCTTTGCGTCCCCCGTCTTTGACGGTGCATCAATGGATGATGTAAAAGAAAAGCTTATTGAAGCAAATCTTCCAGAAGACGGGCGTGTTACCCTCTTTGACGGTAGAAGTGGAGAACCATTCTCTCAGCAAACCACAGTTGGATTCATTTATATGATTAAATTGAATCATTTGGTTCAAGATAAGATGCACTCTAGATCTATCGGACCATATTCACTTATTACGCAACAACCACTCGGCGGTAAAGCACAGTTTGGTGGCCAGCGATTGGGTGAAATGGAGGTTTGGGCATTATATGCTTATGGTGCCTCAAGTATTCTGAAGGAGATGCTAACGGTTAAGAGTGATGATGTAAAAGGTCGCTCAAAAGTATACGAAGCTATCGTAAAGGGTGAAAACTTACCTGATGGCGATGTGCCAGAATCCTTTAAGGTTTTACTCCGTGAGCTTATGGGGCTAGGCCTTGAAATACATTTAGACTAAAAACTGTTAATTATTAAACGGAGAATATTTTGCCAATAACAAAGACATTAGCAGTAACTAACGACTTCAACAGTATTGGTGTATCATTAGCCTCAGCTGAGGCAATTCTTTCACGCTCGCATGGGGAAGTCCTTACACCTGAAACAATTAACTACAGAACCTTCAAGCCAGAAATGGATGGATTGTTTTGTGAAAAAATCTTTGGTCCTGTCAAAGATTATGAATGTCACTGTGGAAAGTATAAGAGAATTAGATACAAGGGTATCATTTGCGACCGATGCGGTGTAGAAGTAACTAGAAAAGCAGTCCGTAGAGAAAGGATGGGTCATATTGCCTTGACTGTACCTACTGTCCATATTTGGTATTTCAAGTCCCTCCCTAACAAAATTGCATATTTATTAGGCCTTTCTTCCAAGAATTTGGATAAGATAGTGTATTACGAAACATTCGTAATAACTAATGCCGGCATGGCAAAGGATTTAGGTTACAATAAAGGCGACTTTATAACTGAAGAAGAGAAATATGACATACTTGATCAATTACCAGAAGAGCACTTTAATCTTGATGAAGACGACGAAAGCCGTTTTGTTGTAAAAGAGGGTGCTGAAGCTCTAGAAGCGATGTTAGCAGATTTAGATCTAGATGAGATGGCATTTAATCTACGTCAAGAGGTTAAAGAAGAAACCTCACAAATGCGTAAGAAGAAAAAACTAAAGCAACTTCAAGTCATTGAATCATTTCGAGCAGCAGCGAAACACACTGAAAACCGCCCAGAATGGATGGTTCAGAGAGTTATCCCCGTTATTCCACCTGAATTAAGACCTTTAGTACCTCTAGAGGGGGGGCGTTTTGCTACTTCTGATCTAAATGATTTATATCGTCGGGTTATTATCAGAAACAATCGACTCAAGCGATTAATCGATATTAAAGCTCCTGATGTGATTTTAAGGAATGAAAAGCGTATGCTTCAAGAGGCGGTTGATTCACTTTATGACAACTCTAGAAAATCAAACGCAGTCCGAAACAACAATCGTCCACTCAAGTCCCTTAGCGATATGCTGAAAGGTAAAAGTGGTCGTTTCCGTCAAAATCTTTTAGGTAAACGCGTAGATTATTCTGGACGATCGGTAATCGTTGTTGGTCCCGAGTTAAAAATGCATGAATGTGGTCTGCCTAAAGAGATGGCGGTTGAATTATACAAACCATTTATCATTCGAAGACTTATTGAACGTGGTTTTGTTAAGACTGTTAAAAGTGCTAAGAAGGTAGTTGATCGACGCGATGCAGTTGTATGGGAAGTACTTGAAAATGTGATTGATGGACATCCGGTAATGTTAAATCGGGCACCAACCCTTCACCGCTTGGGAATACAGGCTTTTCAGCCAGTTTTAATTGAAGAAAAGGCAATAAGACTACACCCATTGGCTTGTACAGCATTTAATGCTGACTTCGATGGGGACCAGATGGCTGTTCACTTGCCACTGAGTCATGATGCGGTTTTAGAAGCTTCTATATTGATGCTAGGCTCTCATAATATCTTAAGTCCTGCTAGTGGTGGACCAATTGCAGTTCCTTCACAGGATATGATTTTAGGTCTTTATTACTTAACAAAGCCAAGAAGTGACCAGCAAGGTGAGGGCAAAACCTTTTCATCCTCACAAGAAGTGATTATTGCTTTTGATCAAGGTCAGATAAAAGTACACACCAAGATTAATGTACGTGTAACGTATCTCAATGAGCAAGGAAATGAAGTAACTGAAGTTGTAAAAACATCTACAGGTCGTGTTCTCTTTAATGAAATTGTTCCAACGGAGATGGGTTTTATCAACAAAACCCTTGGTAAAAAAGAATTACGGATACTTATTGGTGAAATCCATGCACGAGTGGGAACGGCTAAAGCCGCGACTTTTTTGGATGATATGAAGCGAATCGGATATGAAAATGCTACTCTAGGTGGACTTTCATTCAGCTTAGAGGATATTATTATTCCAGACGCAAAAGCTAACTTGATCAATGCCGCTAAGGATGAGGTGACGGACATACAAGGTCGTTATGAAATGGGTTTCATTACTGACAATGAACGTTATAATCAGGTAATTGACAAGTGGACCAGTACCACTAACCGCGTATCAGAGACTCTATTTCAAGCTTTGTCAGACGACAGTGAAGGATTCAATCCGGTTTTTATGATGGCAGATTCTGGAGCTCGTGGTTCGAAGGAACAAATTCGTCAGTTAGGCGGTATGCGTGGTCTTATGGCTAAGCCTCAAAAAAGTTCCATGCAGCAGGGGAATGAAGTTATCGAGAACCCAATCCTTTCTTCTTTTAAAGAAGGTTTGACGGTACTTGAATACTTTATATCGACGCACGGTGCACGAAAAGGACTTGCGGATACGGCACTTAAGACTGCTGATGCTGGTTACTTGACCAGACGTCTTGTGGATGTATCTCAGGATGTAATTATTACTGAAGATGACTGCGGGACTCTACGTGGTATTAAAATGCAGGCACTAAAGGATAATGAGGATATAATTGAGCGCCTGGAAGATCGAATAATTGGTCGCTTTTCTTTGCATGATGTCTATGACCCACTCTCTGATGAGCTATTATGCGAAGCTAATCAGATGATCGACGAAACTATTGCCAAAAAAATTGCCGAGACATCTATTGAGGAAGTTGAAATCCGTTCGGTCTTAACCTGTGAAACAGGACGTGGTGTTTGTGCAAAATGCTATGGTAGAGATTTAGCAAGAGGCACTGTTGTTGAAAAAGGTGAAGCGGTTGGAGTAATTGCAGCTCAATCGATTGGTGAACCTGGTACTCAGCTAACCTTACGTACCTTCCACGTTGGGGGTACGGCGTCACGTTTGGAAGCTGAATCTCAGCATAAAGCAAAGTTTGATGGTAAAATTGAATTCGAAAATATCCGTGTTGTTGAATACAATGATGGTGAAGAAGAGCACAATGTAGTCCTTAGTCGTGCTGGAGAGCTTAAAATTATAAATGAAGAAGGTAAAATGCTCATTAGCTACAATGTGCCATACGGTTGTGAAATGATGGTTGAAGAGGGTGACATGGTACCAAAGGGAGCTCAGCTTTGCAAGTGGGATCCATACAATGCTTTAATATTCTCTGAGATTGATGGAGAAGTTGTCTACAAAGACATAATCCAAGGTGTAACATTCACCGAAGATACCGATGCACAGACAGGCCACCGTGAGAAGGTAATTACAGATTCTAAGGACAGGAGCCTTGTCCCAACATTGGTAGTTAAAGGTGGTAGTGAACGCTTACGTGAAAGCACACTCCCTGTTGAGACACATATTGTTGTTGAAGACGGTGAGAAAGTAGCAGCTGGACAGATCTTGGCTAAGATTCCTCGAGCTACTGGTAAATCCAAGGATATCACTGCAGGTTTACCTCGAGTAACTGAGTTATTTGAGGCCCGTTCACCGAGTGAACCAGCCGCAGTAAGTGAAATTGATGGTATTGTAGAAATGGGAGCTCGTAAAAGAGGTTCTCAAGAAGTAATCGTACGTTCTAAAGATGGTACGGATGAAAAGAAGTATCTAATTTCATTAAGTAAACATATTTTAGTGCAATCCAATGATTTTGTAAAAGCTGGACAGCCACTCTCAGATGGGACAATTCCTGCCCAAGATATTCTAAATATCTTGGGCCCATATGCGGTACAATCGTATTTGGTAAATGAAATTCAGGAAGTTTACCGACTGCAAGGCGTAAAAATAAATGATAAGCATATCGAGGTTATCGTAAGTACTATGATGCAGAAAGTTGAGATTACCGATCCAGGTGATACAATGTATCTAGAGGGCGATAAAGTAGATCGATTCGAAGTTAATACTCGAAACGATGAATTAATTGGTAAATTTGTTGTTCGCAACCAAGGTGGAAGTGAAATTAAGAAGGGTACTATTTTAGATCGTCGTGAAGTTCGTGAGATCAACAATCAATTGATCAAAGAAGATAAGGCCGAGCTAGAAGTACTGGAGGCTAAACCGGCTATTTCTAAGCCTATTCTTCTTGGTATTACACGTGCTGCATTGTCAACGGAGAGTTGGCTTTCAGCAGCATCTTTCCAAGAAACTACCAAGGTTTTGACTCAAGCATCCATTGAGGCAAAGCGTGATTATCTACGTGGCCTCAAAGAAAATGTGGTAGTTGGACATAAAGTACCTGCTGGTACCGGTTTACGAGATTATAATGAACTTATCGTTGGCTCTCGTAAAGATATGGAAGAAGGTGAGGAAGAAGTAGCAAAGGTATTCGAAGCTCTCGGTGGTGAGGGTACAGAATCCATCGCTGGTGAAGAATAAGTACTTACTTATACCTCTCTGTAAGCATTAAAAATTAAAGCCCCTTTTGGATAAACAGAAGGGGCTTTTTTTATGAACTATATATAAGCTTGAATTTCTGAAGAAATGTTATTGATAAATTATCAGAAATAAGTGCTGAGTAACATTATGCTTTGGGTACTTGGTCTATTGATTTTAGCAAGTGTTCGGCTTCTTTGATAAGATCATCAGCTTTTTTCTTTGCATCTGTGACTACTTGTTCCCCTTTTTCTTTTGCTTCCGACATAAGTTTGTCTTTTTCTTTTTGTAATTCACTGATTAGATCTATTAATTCATCTCTATAATGACTTACTTGATAGCTTAATTTTTTCCGCATATTTGTTCCTGTGTCTGGTGCATACAGTAATGCTATTATTGAACCGGCTAGAGCTCCTGTTATCAATCCTGTTAAAAAACTTTCTGTTTTACTCATAACTTTTCCTTTTCTTTTAGTATATAAAATCTAAAGATTATTGTCTAATGTTGACTCATACCCTCTTATACGATTTATTTCTTGCGAAGTTGCTTGGCCCAATTAATACTTTGATTAAATCCAACCGATATAGCAGGCGTGATAAAAAGGGTAAGAACGGCGCCAAACAACAAGCCACCGATAACGGCCTTGGCTAGTGGAGACCAAATTTCAGCTCCTGATCCTAGTTCTAAGGACAACGGGATCATTGAACAAATTGTTGTTATTGCGGTCAAGAGAATCGGTCGCATACGGCGTTTACAAGCTTCAAGCACTTGTGTCATATATTCAGAGCCTCTTGTTGGGTCAAATGCGATTCCTTTTGTATTTAAGTGGATGTAATCAACTAACACAATACCGTTGTTTACGATAATACCCACCAACATGAACATTCCAATTTGGGCAGTAGTAGATAGCGGGTCTCCTAAAAGTACCAGAAAGGCCAGTGCTCCAAATGCGGCCATAAATATACAGAGCCAAATAACGAAAGGGTCTCGAAAGTTTTCAAATAGTGATGCCATTATCATGAACATTAATAATACGGCGGCGATCAATGCAAAGAAAAATTGTTTAAAACCTTCTGCTGATTCGGCTGTACCACCGGTAAACTCATAGCGGTACCCTTCAGGTAGTACAATTTCAGATTGAATAAAGGAGATGATTTTTTCGCGATATTCGTTGGCATCTCCATCTACTCGAATATTAACATCTAACACAGTTTCTCGATCTCGCCGCTGAAATGAATCAACTCCCTCTGTAGGGATAAATTCACCAACAGCCACTATTGGTACACGCCGTTCACCCACCTGAAATACTTCAACATCAAATAAGTCATCTCTATTCTCAAGGGCTTCTCGCCTTGATCGAACTTCGATGGGTATTTCACGTCCCTCGTCTATATAAAATCCAGCCTGGTTACCTAATGTTTGTGTGCGTAGATTAGAAGCAATCGTATTCAAGTTGGTTCCTAGTCGGCCTACTCGTTCACGATCTGCATAAAAATGTAGTTCAGGTGTTGGATCGGTTCGCCCATTATCTACTGATATTATATTTGGGTCAGCTAAGAGGTTTTTCTCAATTTCCCCAGAAATAGCAACCAATTCATCTATTTCAGGTCCAATAAGACTTAGGCGTATGGCTCCACCACCAAAGCTGAACCCACGACCAAAGCTCAAGCCACCACCTTCTACTCGTACCCGAACCGTTGTTCCTGCCGCCACTAATTCACGTCGAAGCCGTAATGAAAAATCATTACTACTTATTTCGCGTTCGCTTTCTGGAACTAAGACAACACTTATTTCACCTCTGTTGGTTTGTTCAGTCCAACGCGAACGACCAATGGATGCAATTCGGGTTTTGACTTCGGGCATATCAGCCAGTTTTGCATTAAAAACTTCTAGCACTTCCATTGTTTTAACTAGCTTAGACCCCTCTGGTAGGGTGATGTCAATATCGATTTCACCAGTGTCTGTTTCAGGGAAACCCTCTTTGTTAATGGTACCGTATAGGTACCCAGTAGCACTAATGATGGAGATCATAGATACCACGGCAATCCACTTATGATGCAAAATCCAACGGAGGACTCCTGTATATTTTTTTTCAAGCGAACTAATCCATTTAAATGCCCAATTACTTCGACTAAACTGTGTGGAATCAAGAGCCAGAAGCGATATTACGGGGACTAATATAATGGATGACAAAAAAGAGAATCCTATTGCAAAACAAATAGTAAAGGCAAATTCGCGGAAAAAGCTAGCTTGAACACCAGTTAGCATGATAATAGGTATAAAAACACCTAAGGTAGTTAGGGTTGAGCCGAGCAGTGCTCCTATTACCTCATTGGTTCCTTTTAATGCAGCATCATATTTACTCATACCTTCTTCTAACTTGCGTGCTATACTTTCTGTCACGACGATCGAGTTGTCTACAAGTAAGCCAATAGCTAAGGCTAGGGCTGATATGGTAAGAATATTTAGTGTAAGGCTAGCAAAATACATTGCGGCAAAACTAGCAGCGATGGATACAGGAATAGAGGTAGCTACTACTAATGAAATTCTCCAACCACCCATAAAGATAAGTATCACAGCTACGACTACTATCAAGGCACTAGTTGCGGACTGCGATAAATTGTTTATCGAATCTTCAATGTTACGCCCTTCGTCTGAGAGAACCTGAATATTAACACCTGGTGGCATTATTTCATTAAGTTCGTCCAGACTAGCTTTTACTGCGTTTACTACATCTAAGGTATTAGCGTCAGAGCTTTTTTGGATATCTACAGATACACTATTTCGGCCATTTACAGTGACCAAAGAGGTTACGTCGGTAAAACCATCCGAAACCTCAGCAACATCTTTAACCCTTATTGGGACTCCGTTATCTGCAACTTGAACAATAGTATTTGCAATTTCTTCGACAGTATCATAGGTAGATTGTACCCTTACAGAGTAGCTTATACGATCAGAGACTACATTTCCAATAGGTAATTGTGAGTTATTTTGCCTTAGAGCGTTTTCGATATTAGATGGAGATAAATTGTATTGGGCTAGGGACATTGGCGAAACATCAACATAGATTCTGCGCTCTAGCCCACCCTGTGTTTCTGCCGATGCAAGTCCATCAATACGCTCTAATCGAGGCTCTACAAGTTCAACACCTAAGTTGCGGAGTTCATCTAAACCTCGATTACTTGCATCAATACTTAGCTTCATAATAGGTCTATTTTCCGGGTCGAACTGAAAAATAACGGGCTCTCTAGCTTGATTAGGGAGCTCATTCCGGACATTGTCCAGCGCTTCACGTACTTTCAGTTCTGTCTTTCTAATATCGGTGCCATCTTGGAGTCGCATAATTATAAACGCACTTCCTCTGCTCACACGTGCTTCGAGACTCTCTATTCCTTCGATTGCCGAAACAGCCCCCTCTATTGGGTTTACTAGAATTCGATTTACATCTTCTGGAGATACATTTTGATAGCCAGTAGAGATTGCTAATACTGGGATATTAATAGAAGGGAATAAGGTTACCCGCAAATTTTTAAGAGAAAAAATTCCGAATGCGGTTATGACAATGGTGATCATGGTGACCGTTATAGGTCGTCGTAAAATAGAGTCAGCTACACTGAATTGTTTCATAATAGGTATCTATTCTTCACTGGTTAAAATCTCTGCTTCAGTTTCTAATCGTCCTTGACTATCAGCCAAAGGGTCCATTTTATGTACCGCATCGAATCCAAGTCGCTCCACACCACTGTTGATTATTAAGTAAAGACATGGGACTACAAATAACATCAGTAATGTTGACATAGTTAAACCACCAATAACGGTTCTAGCCATTGGACTCCAGGTTTCAGAACCAGAACCAATTTCGAGAGCCAGTGGGACCATGGATAAAATAGTGGTGAATGCAGTCATGAGAATTGGACGTAAACGGCGAACTGCACCAGTTACAATAGCTTGACTTCGTTCCATTCCTCTAGCTTGAAGAATCTTAAT
Organism: Balneola sp.; assembly: GCA_002730655.1. Lineage (GTDB taxonomy): Bacteria > Bacteroidota > Rhodothermia > Balneolales > Balneolaceae > UBA1275. The sequence goes on along the minus strand of PCAT01000016.1, from coordinate 8,818 downwards.
ATAATCAATCATCACTATTCCATTATTAACAACTATACCAGTGAGTAAAATAAGTCCCACCATTGAAGTAACACTGATAGAGGTGTTTGTCGCCCAAAGCATGAGTAGTACACCAGTGAGCGCGAGTGGTATAGTAAAAATAATGATGAAAGGCTCTAGTAAACTTTCAAACTGAGAAGCCATGACCATGTAGGTTAATATACCTGCAATCGCAAAGGCAATTAAAAGGAATCCGAATGATTCGGCTTGTTCTTCAGCTGTACCTGCTAGTTCATATCGATAGCCATCGGGCCAATCTACCTGATCCAGAAGCAATCTTGTTTGATCAGACGCTGCTTTCAAATCGGTACCGGCTAGTTCGGCAGTAATTTCGTTAACACGTTCCTGATTGATACGCATAACATTAGTAGGGCCTGTATATCGCTCTAAACGGGCTAGATTCTTTAAAGGCATCCAACCAGAAGTGGGTGTTTGGATTTGTATATTGGATAGATCAAGTGTTTCAGACTTATCTTTTGGATCCAACTCAACTAAGACCTCAAACTCAACACCCTGATCAACAAAGCTCGTTGCAATATTACCTTTCACAGCGTCGCTTACGGCAGAGGCTACTTGATTGGTGTTCATTCCAACACGAGAAATTCTCTCTCGATCCATAATCAACCGTAGTTCGGGTCTACCTTGATCAGAGCTTGAAAAAAGATTGGTTACACCTTCGATACTAGCCAAAAGTTCTTTTACTCCATTGGTTAATTCCTTTTTGATATCTGGATCATAGCCGAAAACCTGAACCATTAGTCCGTTCTCGCCGTCTGGACTTAATGGATCAATGATTAATTCTTTAATTTGAACACCTGGAATTTTTTCCAATGAACCAAGAAGCGATTTACTAATTTCAAATTGTCCACGCTTACGCTCTTTTTGACTCACCAATTCTACACGTACAGTCCCTCTGTAGCCACCTGGATTATCTGCGCCCTCAACACCCTCTTTATCACCGTAATCTGCTACGACTAATCTTGCTTCTGGTACCTCTTGCTGAATAATTGATTCTACCTGTTTTATGGATCTCTCTAATTCAAATAGATTCACACCAGGTTCTCGCTGAATCTCCAATGTGAAGGCATTTTCGTCAACTCTTGGAAAGAATTCGCCTCCTAGTTGGTAAAAAATTGGAAGAGTGGCTGTAAATAATACTAATGCTCCAATAATCACTGAGACACTGTTTTGGATCACTTTACCCAATAACGATCGATACTTTTCTTCGATTTTTTCTAGAAAGCTTGATAGTAGTACCGCTAATATATTGGTTGCCTCAAAATTAGTTTTTTCCTCATTAAAGAATAGAGATGTCATCATTGGAATCAGAGTTAAAGCAATCAATGAAGAAACAGTGAGTGAAAAAGAGATAGTTAGCGCTAAGTCTCTAAACAAAAATCCTGCAATACCTGGAACAAATAGAATAGGTAAAAATACTACCAGTGTAGTTAACGTAGAAACAACTACAGGAACGGCAACTTCTCTTGCGCCCAAGATGGAGGCAGTTTTTCGGTCAGCACCATCTTCTCGAAATCGGAATATGTTTTCTAATACGACTACAGCATCATCTACCACCATTCCAACGGCAAGGGTTAAGCCTGACAAGGAGATGATATTAAGGCTCAAATCCGCGAAATCCATAACCATGAATGTGGTAATGATGGAGACAGGTATTGATATTGCAATTATTAGAGCAGAGCGCCCGCTACGCAAGAAGGCAAGAAGTATAAGTACAACCAAAATAACCGCCTGAATACCTGTTAGTAGCAGATTTTGGATACTTTGTTGAATAAACTCTGCTTTATTTGTTAATACTTTTATTTGTACATCTTTGGGCAGGCTTTTTTTGATATTTTCTAAGCTTTCTACTACATCAGTTGCCGCAGAGACAACATTTGCATCACTCTGCCGGTATACATTTAAAATGACTCCATCCTCTCCATCTATGTGGACGTTTCCTATAGGTTGCGCGATTCCATCATCAACTATTGCGACATCTTTAAGTAGCAATGCTTGTCCATCTCTAACAGTAACGATGGTATTTTTTATTTGATCTATATTTTTAAATTCACCAATGGTTCGAAGACTATAAATGGTGTTTCCTTCAGACAACTGGCCAGCGGGAACCTGAATATTTTCCTGAGCTAATTTTGAGGCAATTTCGGCTATAGTAATATCATACAGGCGCATTTTCTGATTATCGATGGTCACATTAATTTGCCTTTCTAAACCACCGGAAGTTTCAACGGAGGCAATGCCATTTACTCGTTCAATGCGCTGTTCTAAGATTTGATTTGCATACGTTCGAAGATCGCGAGGGCTTCGGGCGTTACTTGTTAGTGTGAGAACGACAATGGGCTCTTGGTTAGGGTCATAGGAAAATACCAGGGGGGATTGTGCATCATCCGGGATTGATCGCTCGACAAATCCTAATTGTTTACGGACATCATTTTCGGCCTCATACAAGTCAGTACCCCAGTTAAAATTTAATTTAACTACAGAAGCGCCCTGGCTTGACAAAGAACGAATTCTACGTATTCCACTAATGCTACCAACGGACTCCTCAATTGGGCGAGTTACTAAGGTTTCTATGTCTTCTGGGGCAACCCCTTCATAACTCGTATATACCGTTATAGTCGGAAAAGATACGTCTGGATAAAGATTTAAGCGCAAATTTTGGAGGCCAAAAATCCCAAATCCCACAAAAATGAGGGTAGTCATAAATAGAGTAATGGGACGCTCAACTGCTATTTTTGATAATGTTCCCATAGGTATTAGCGGTTAGGCGAGCTAGCAGTGGAGTCATTACCATCAGACCTGAGCTTTTGGAAGTATGCTCTACGTTCTTCTGGACTCATAGATCGAATTTTATTACGCTCTTCGTCACTTAAGTTGGCAAAAGGGTTACCACTTCGATTACTGGCTTCGCGCATAGTGGGTTGCCTGGAATTCTGGTTACCATCATCGACTGATTCTATGGAATTTTGTTCGGCTGTTTGGAATAAAGCCCCACTAGCCACAGATATTCTTCCACCATCTTCAAGACCCTGTTGCCCAGTAATAATAATATTGTCCCCTGGCTGTAATCCTGATAAGACTTCAATACGGTCACCCTGCTCTATCCCTAATTCTAATGTACGGCGCTCCGCAGAACTGTCTCCTTTAGATACAAAAATGGAATAGCTTCGCTCGAGTTCTATGGTATTCGATTCCGGATTAACAATAGTTTCTACCACCTCGACTAGTGCGCTCCTTGGTATGACGACTGCATTTTCCTTGGTTTGGATATTGATAAGATTTTCGGCCAAAACCCCGGAATATATAGTACTACCCACTTGGGTTAAAGTAATAACTACTTCACCGAGTCCGGTAGTCGGGTCAAGTTGGGGACTTTTTCTAGAAACGACCCCACTAGCAGATACACTAGCTTCGTTTGAAACTCTTAGTCGTACACTCTGACCAATTCGGACGGTTTGCCAGTCTTGAACCGGTAAGAAAATTCTGGTTTCATAACCACTATCACTTGCTAGCTCAAAAAGGGTTTGGCCCGAGGGTGCGAGATCACCTTCTTCTAAGCTACGACTTACGACCACACCGCTAACTGGAGCTCGTACTTCAGTAAAATTAAAGTTTTCAAGTGCCTGTGTTAAAGAAGCTCGAGCGGATTCAACCTGTGCCATGCTGTTTCGGTAGGTGGCCAATGCAATTTCATATTCACTATCGCTAACCAATTCTTTAACTAATAATTGACGCTGTCGTTCGAATTGTGCACTATCTCTTCGTAGTGCAATTAGACTCTGCGATAACTGTGCTTCAGCCTGGCTAAGTTGATCCCTGAATGTTTTGTCGTAAATTTTGGCCATTAACTCACCACGTTCAACTTGATCACCTAAATCGACATAAATTCTTGTAAGTCGATTCGAAACTTGAGGAGACACACTCACTAAATCTTGCACCTTTACGGTGCCATAGGAACGAATTTGATCGGAAATAGTGCTAAGTTCAACCGTCATAGTTTCGACGCTAGTACTGCGGTTAGCTGAAAAGCTACCAAAACGGCTAAAATCAGGTCTTCCGCTGGATGAATCTTTATCACCTCCGCAGTTTAGAACTAGTATAAATGGAATAAGTAAGAGCAACAGTATTTTTTTCACAATAATCAAGGTGTTAAGTGCATGGAAAGCCTGCTTTGTAGAAAAGAGGCACTTTAGATTGAGTAACGGACAAAGAACGCCATTACGTTCATTTTTTCCTACAATTAACTTGTTAAAAAAAGTAATGTAAAATATTGAGTAAGATAGATTTGAGTAAAAAGTTTTCCTATTATAAAATAGGTGACTGAAGTGCTATTATCCCGTTCCTTTATCTGAAACTACTTGACACTAACTCATAATCCAACCCAAACCGATGAAATTTTTTATTGACACTGCAAATTTAGAAGAAATACAAGAAGCATATGATTTAGGGGTGCTAGATGGTGTGACAACGAATCCAAGTTTGTGCGCAAAAATTGGTGTCAGAGATTTTGAAGGTCACATTAAGAAAATTTGTGACATTGTTGAGGGAGATGTGTCTGCAGAAGTAGTCTCTACCACCTATGCTGAAATGGTAGAGGAAGGTCGAGCGATAGCTGAAATAGCCGACAATGTTGTTGTTAAAATTCCTTTGATTAAAGATGGAATTAAAGCAATTAAAACATTTAGTAAGGAAGGTATCAAAACCAATTGTACCCTTTGTTTTTCTGCGACACAAGCGCTCATTGCTGCTAAAGCTGGGGCAACGTATATATCACCATTTTTGGGTAGGCTCGATGATATAAGCACTAATGGGATGACACTAATCGAAGATATTGTACACATTTATTTGAATTATGGGTATCCAACAGAGGTACTTGCCGCGAGTATTCGTCATCCAATGCATGTATTGGAGTGCGCAAAGGCTGGAGCCGATGTTGCTACTATGCCTTTGAATGTAATCACTGGACTGCTAAAACATCCATTAACAGACTCTGGATTAGAACGATTTTTAAAAGATTGGGATAATCTCCAAAAGAGTCTAAATAGCTAATGTGTTTTATTAGTAAATATCTAGTTAAGCTGCCCCAATTAGATTTTGAGCAATAATGCTTGACGATAATACACCGGGGAGACCAGCTCCTGGATGCGTGCCTGCTCCCACAAAATAGAGTTCATCCACATCCTCAGATTTATTGTGGGGACGGAACCATGCCGATTGCGCTAGTATGGGTTGTACTGAAAAAGCAGAACCCTTATAACTGTTGAGAACATCTTGGAAGTGGAGTGGGTCAATGTAATGCTCCGCTACCAAATGCTTGGATAAATCAGGCAAGTAGTTTTCTTCCAAGAAATCCATAATTGCTTTTTTGTACGTAGGTGCGAAAGTTTTCCAGTCTGTATCGCTGTCTAAGTGTGGTACGGGCGAGAGTACATAAAACCCTTCATGACCCTCAGGGGCAATACTTGAATCGGTTAAAGTTGGCATATGTAAATAAAGAGAAAAGTCTTTTGCTACTATTTTATTATCGAAAATATCGTCTAATAATGCTTTATAACGAGGGCCTAGTATAATATTATGGTGAGCTAGCCCTTGATCTCGATATTGCCTATCGGTACCAAAGTAGATGACAAAAAGGGACATGCTATATTTGGTACGTGCAATTTTTCGATCGGAATATTTTTTGCGATGTGTGGGCTTTATCATATTCTTATACGTGAAAGCTACGTCGGCATTAGAGACTATTGTGTCGGCTTCCATTATCTCTCCATTCCCAAGCTGCACACCTGTTGCTTTACCGTTTGTAATGAGAATTTCATCGACTTCGGTCTCCAAGTGGATTTTACCCCCTTGTTCGGTGATCAGTTGTTCTAATGCATTCACTATAGCTCCAGTACCACCCAACGCATAATGAACCCCCCACTCCCGTTCGAGATAGTGAATCATAGCATAAATAGAAGTGGTGTCAAAGGGATTGCCGCCCACTAGTAGAGGGTGAAAGGAAAAGCATTGTCTTAAAAAATCGTTTTTGATGAATTGGGAAACATANNTGTATACATTTTTATGNGATTGTAGGCGAATAAGGTCTGGCGCTACTTTTAACATATCACTCACCTTTAAAAATGGCTTATCTGCTAATTCAGTGAAACCTTTATCAAAAATGGGTTTTGTAGTTGCTAAGAAGTCCTCGTATCCTTGCTTATCTTCAGGACTCCATTTGTCAATTTCTTTTAGAGTGAATTCATGATCATTGTTATAATCAAAACTTTTACCAGTGTGATCAAAAATTCGGTAAAACGGATTACAGGGAACAAATTCAACATAGTCTTCTCTTTTTTTCCCCGCTGCTGTCCAAATGTCGTCAAATAAAAATGGCGCAGTTATAACGGTAGGTCCTCCGTCAAATTTAAAGCCATTTTGTTCGTAAACATAGGCTCTCCCTCCTAATTTATCTCTCTTCTCTATGATATTTACGTCATGGCCAGCTGATAACAAACGAGATGCAACGCCTAAGCCACCAAAACCGCTCCCGATGACAATTATTTTTTTTTTCATAATAAATTGTTTCTAATAATAACTAAGTAACTCAAAGTCTTAGGAAATCAATCCCACAAAAATCATTTATTAATTTGCTTAATAAATCCTTCGTGACCTAGTCCTTTAAGACGATTCATAGCTTCAATTGCAATCACTGGGTTCTCGAAATCACCAAAGTATACTCGATAATAAGTCACTCCGTTGACTTGGACTTCAGCAACATAGCTGCTACGAATTCTAGATGACTTTTGCTCTGCAGCATCCCTATTGTCGTATGACCCTAACTGAACTGTATAGTGAGGTTTGGTTGGATACACGTTACCCGTTCCATCATCAAGTACAAATATTTTAACTGGTGCTGTACCAGGACCTATCATATTGATAGCCTCCGCGCCTGCTCTTGATAAATCGATCACTCTGTCTTTAGCATAGGGCCCTCGATCGTTTATGCGTAATTGTATTCGTTTTCCATTGTTCTGATTTTCAACGATTACCTGTGTATTAAATGGGAGAGTTTTGTGTGCTGCAGTCATCTCATTCATATTATATACCTCCCCATTTGCTGTATTGCGCCCTTGGAAATCAGGCCCATACCAACTTGCTATACCTATTTGGATGAAGGCTACCCCAGCGGGTAGGTTATCGGTGATTACTTGTTGGCTTTTATAATCATTCGTTTCGCTGATTCTTGAATTGTTCATTTGGATTGATTCTTCAATCTTGGGAGAGGTTTGCTGTTTCCTCGTTGTCTCTTCTTCTATTTTAAAAACAGAGGCACCAAGATTACCTTTTTCAGATTGGGTTGATGATGCTCTGTTTGGGAAAGTTTTTGATTGGGTATCTGTGATTTGAGTACTTTTTCTAACAATACCACAATTAGTAAGTGTAAGGATTAAAAGAATGGTACAGATAAGTCGAATGTATCTACTAAAGAAGGACGAAATGGGCATAGTCACTAAATGTGGAAATCGTTGAGTTAAAAGAATAGATAGCATGAAATTCGAATATGGGATTTGAATCCACGATCAACGCTGCATGACAGCATTAGTCTAGTTTTGAACTGATTCGACAATGCAGTTATCCAGTATCGAATAGGAATGTACCACTGTTTTATTAAAATCTGCAATACTATCAATTTTAAGCTCATATATTGCAGTAATTTGTTGATTATAGCAAACCTATTAACCATAAAAGTAGATGAATAATGCTTAGTTATATACTCATTGCGATCAATATAGGAGTTTTTCTGTGGTCACAGAAATATCCACTCATTATGGAGAAAGGTATGCATATGCCTTATAGAACAGTCCGAAAGGGAGCTTGGTATGAATTAGTGAGCTCAGGTTTTTTACACGGTAGTTGGTCTCACCTCCTTTTTAACATGATCACCTTATTATTTTTTGGGCCTGTATTGGAGCGAAGTATTGGGTCTGAGCATTTTTTTATTCTTTACATGAGCGGGCTTGTTGCTTCCTCAATACCTTCCCTCATTAAGCATAAGGAAAATCCTAATTACGCTACCATTGGAGCATCTGGTGCTGTTGAAAGTGTATTATTTGCCTTCATTGTTTTGTTTCCATTCACACCATTACAACTCATGTTCATTCCAATAGGTATACCTGCGTTTATTTTTGGCGGATTATTTGTGGTATATAGTATCTGGGCTGGTAAGCGTGAGGGTAGAATAAACCATGAAGCCCATGTAGCAGGTGCTATCTGGGGGGTACTTTATATGTTATTGTTCGTACCTAACACTCTTGACCATATAAAGACTATTTGGTTCTAACTGGATGTAATGGGTGTTTTAAATCTAGCCATTATGGACTTTAAAATCGGCCATAAAAGACAACAAAGCCTGAATACTTTCCATAGGACAAGCATTGTAAATACTAGCGCGAATACCGCCTACACTTCGATGTCCTTTCAGCGCATCTAGGCCAGCAGAGCTAGCTTCTTTGAGGAACTTTTTTTCCAATTCTTCAGATAATAAGCGGAAGGTAACATTCATCAAAGATCGGGACGAATGATCTGCTGTGCCACTATAAAAATCGTCTTGATCTATAGCCGTGTATAGTAGCTTTGCTTTTTCTTCATTAAATTGCTTAAAGTAGGTTATGCCACCTTTCTTTTGTAGCCATTCTAACACAAGCTTTACCATATATACAGGAAATACCGGTGGTGTATTAAATAACTTTTCAGCATGCGTGCGATAATCCATTATGGTGGG